>NZ_CP096170.1:0-152348 GCF_023159115.1 Shewanella sp. JNE2
ATGGACCACCAGCTAGAAAGTATCGACGGAACAATCATGAGCAAGAGAACCAAAGACAAAGACCTGGAGAAACTCGACGTAATCAAAGACTCACCGCAAATGAGCCTGTTTGAGATCATTGAATCTCCGGCCAAGAAAGACGACTACTCCAACACCATCGAGATCTACGATGCGCTGCCGAAGTACATTTGGGACCAAAAGCGTGAGCATGAAGATTTATCCAACGCTGTAGTGACACGACAATGCACCATCAGAGGCCAGCATTTCACGGTGAAGGTGAAGCCAGCCATCATCGAGAAGGATGACGGAAGAACCGTGCTGATCTACGCGGGACAGCGAGAGGAAATCCTTGAGGATGCTCTACGCAAGCTCGCAGTGAACGGGAAAGGCCATATCATCGAGGGCAAGGCTGGAGTCATGTTCACTCTGTACGAACTCCAGAAAGAGCTCTCGAAGATGGGTCACGGGTACAACCTGAACGAAATCAAGGAAGCAATCCAGGTTTGTCGTGGCGCAACACTCGAATGTATCAGTGATGACGGTGAAGCCTTCATCAGCTCCAGCTTCTTCCCGATGGTGGGACTGACCACCAGAGGTGAGTTTCGCAAGAAAGGCGGGAACGCCAGGTGCTATGTGCAGTTCAACCCGCTGGTAAACGAATCGATCATGAATCTGTCGTTTCGTCAGTACAACTACAAAATCGGAATGCAAATCCGCTCCCCTCTTGCACGGTACATCTACAAGCGAATGAGCCACTACTGGACTCAAGCATCACCAGATTCGCCGTACACGCCATCGCTTATCAGCTTCCTGACCCAGAGCCCTCGTGAATTGAGCCCACGGATGCCGGAGAACGTCAGAGCCATGAAGCTCGCTCTGGAGGCCCTCATCAAACAAGAGGTCATAAGCGACTACGACGCGAACCAGATCAAGGATGGCCGCAGAGTCATCGACGTGCGGTACGTCATAAGGCCTCATGAGAACTTCGTGAAGCAGGTGATGGCGTCCAACAAGCGTAAGCAGCAGACAGAGCTACGGGCCATCAAGCACGGCATGATCGACCACGACATCATTGATGAACCCCAACGTAAGGGGAGATAGCCACCAGAATCTCCCACCCCCCAGGGAAAAGAAAGATAGGCGCGTCAGCGCCTTTTTTTATGCCAGAAGAAAGCGCACAAGGTACGCCCACCAGGCAGGACCGGAAACGGAATGCCTCCGCATATGGGGGAGCTGCACGGATAGAGCGAACGTGACCCCAGATGCAGCGTGGGCTGGGGCTCTATATATGGGATCGCTGCACGGTAGTCGCAAGCTGAGTCTCAGTATCGTGCAAGCGTAAGCCACGACGAAGGATAAGTGCCATGCTGCTCCAGTGGTTCCCGTAGAGTGGTTCCCGTAAGGTATTGATAGTTAAAGGGTGAGGATGTGGGGGACCTGCACGTTATGAGATTTGATATGTGGGTACGTTGCACGAAAGCAGGTCCTGAACCTCTCGATATATGGGAACTCTGCACGATTGACGAAGCAGAACAAAGATTGACAGATCAGGACAAACCTAAAAAAGCAGTCAAAATGACTCTAATAGTCCATAAAGTGATCACGCGCACACAAAAAGAGGCCAAAAGTTATCCACATTTCCTGTGCATAAACGGGGTTTTGGTATATGGGAACGCTGCACGATCATATGTGGGTACGCTGCACGGTGCAAAAAACGACCAAAATTGACATGTGGGTACGTTGCACGTTCAGAAAATTGTATATGGGGCGACTGCACGTATGACCTTAGACATGTGGGAATACTGCACGAACACCAGATCTGATATGTGGGAACGCTGCACGAAAGCTCTGTTTTGTAAGGATTTTGTGGAAAAAAGAGGGGTTCCGTGTGGATAACAGTGGATAAGATCCAAGGGTATGTGGGGACGTTGCACGGCAACCTATGGGAACGCTGCACGGCAACCTATGGGTTTGTTGCACGGAATAAATATGAAAACACCAGTAATATCAATGTGTTGAGTGGTGATTTAGAACGCCTAACCTGTCTTTAACCGTTTTTAATCCTTTATACAAAGATCTAAAGATCTTTATATTTATCCTTTTGATCACTGAACAAAAAATAATCAACACTGTTTTTTTAGAAAAAAGTCTCGTATGCAAGGCCGAACAGGACGAGTATCACCAACAAGATAAGCATCGACAGCACAAAGTAACCAGACTCGTACATCACAGCTTTGATCACAGAAACGACGCTGATCGATCTTCCAGAGATCCTCCCGATGATCCACTGAAACGCAACGAACGAACCAAGCCCACAGATCAGAACCACCGCTACGGAGACAAGTGCATGTTCCCTCAGGACAGACTCACTCAGGAAACCATACTGCATCCCCATCAATACAAGCCTGCCAATGCCAAAACCCAGGCCCAATGCAACAGCTCCACGAACCAGCACGACCTTCAACGACTGGAGCCATGTCAGCTCAAGATCCATCCCCTTACGGGAAGACCGACGCACCAGCACCGTAGATATGCCCAACCCCAAAAACACCAAAAAAACAAAATCCAACATTGCCACCTCTGCACAAATCAATCAGAACCACAGGCCTCTCGGCCAAATGCGCCACCAGGGAGAACCCACTTCTGCCCCTCCGGCACAAAAATCGGGAGCGTGTAATCTTCTCTGGATACCTGCTCCAATGCCTCAACATCACTAATCTGTATCGGCGCAACAGCAGAACCTAAATCTATTACGTCGATTTTTTTTCTTGATACCGTCACACCAAAGGTTTGTTCATACTGAGCAATTTTCCCAGCTCGTTCAGGCCAGTAGTGACGGATCGTGGACCAGATACGCTGTGAGTTGTAGATGCAGGTCATACACGACGACCGGCTCCAGCCAAGGCGATAAGGGACTGGGGCCAGGATGCGGTGACGCTCGATTACTTCCCATACCTCCTCCTCAGTCCAATGAAGAACGGGCCTCCAGGCATCAACTAACCGTGCAGTCTTCCCATATCTTCTGTCACAGGCATGAGCCTCAAGCTGGTTGTACTTGGATCTGTTTGCACTTTCCTCCCGGCGCTCACCAGTGATGAAAAGGATCTTCTTCCCCTTGAAGCGCTCCTGGTTATTAAGAGCTCTGCGGCCAACATCGATCTTCAAGGCTGATGAGCACCACCTTGTTTGGAGTGATGGCGATTGCTGAGGGAAACGAAGGCGCGTACCAGGCTTAGAGCGCTTATGGTCTCTAGGCAGCACCAGAAGCCCCTCAGGCGTCTCTACACGATGGGGGTGGCTATAGGCATTGTCTTTGAGCATTTCGCCCTCAAAGCCGCCCTCAAGCCACGAGAAGTACATTGGGATACCCAGTTCTTCCCCGAGCTGACGACAGTAATCACGCATGAAGGCCCAATCCATCAACGAACTGCCTTCCTGACCATCAACATCATGGTGCCAGAACTCCACCTTTGACTTATCAACACCCATGTCCACCAGCCGCAAGTACGCAGCAATCGAGTCTTTGCCTCCAGACAGGCAAACAATGATGTGATCGTACAAACTCAGGTCCACATCCGGAGCGGAGAAGTACGTTGTTCTATCGTCACAACGCTGACTGGAAGATATGCCGGTAAGAACCGACTCCAGTGATGGCAACACCACCTGGTCATCGAACAAATCTCCTTGGTTTTCTCGTCTCAACATAAGTCGCTCTTTTTTCTTTACTGGGTTGTTTTTATGATTTACAGTATTATAAAATGATACTGTGAAAAGTAAAGTTTTCAGAACGACTAATCACTCAGGAGAACTTGATAAGCACCAGAAAGCAATCTAAAGGTGGTTTTTCGGTGAGGTTAGTTCAGGGGCAACCTGCCGCTGCTGATTGGAAATCATCAAGAAGTGGCTTTTTGGTGGGGTTACGGTTTGAAGGGGTGAGTATGTGGGAACGTTGCACGGTTAAAGGGGGCCGCACATGAAAACGATAAAGCGGTTCATCGTATGGGTGAATTACGGTCTTGAGGGTTGGAGCATTTTCGGATCGAGCGATGACTGGGATGAAGCGGTATCCATCCGTTCGGAAGCGATAGACGAATGCAATATTGACGAGGAAGACATCATCTTGGCAGAAAACAAAAACGAGCTGGTGGTAAAACCTGCGGCCAAGCAAATGACGGAGTGGCACCGGGAACTGGAAGCCGTCCTTATGACCTTGGATGACTGCCAGATGGAATGTGACGGTATGACATGGGCAGTAAGCCACCTACTCAATGAAGCGGGTGTACCTCATGACTGCATGTATGGCTTTGTGCGAAACGAACAGACCAAGGACATCGTGACACCGCATTTCTGGGTTGTCCTGGATGATGGGTGGCTGGTGGATCTGAGGCTACGCATGTGGCTGGGCGATCACGACAACATTCCTCACGGGGTATTCCATCCCGATAACGAGCCAGGACTTTTCTACAAGGGAGACCCGGTTCAAAACCATAAAGGGATGAGACTGGGCAAAGCCGTCCTGGACATCATGACCGACGGAAAACTTTCACATGTGAAAGTTCCTGAACGACAAGACGGAGAGTAATAGCGTGGAATTTGATTACGACAAGTCAGTATCAAACGCACATCTTGAGGCCGCAGGCTGGGGTATGGATGCCTTTAACCACTCCAACCCATTTGAGAGTCATGTCATCTATGTGCGTGACTACCGCAACGATCACATCCGCCTGTTCACCATCAAGCAGGCTGACTTCGACACGATAAAGCTGCCGCTTCACCTTACCTCCGACATGCTGGCTTCGGTGATCGCTGAGTTCGTATCGAAGGCAGCAAAAGGGAAGTTGAATACGAAGGAGTCCGACACGCTGGCTCCTGCCTTGGTTGGCTATGCCAAATCAACAGAAACCTACCGGAGCTGGCGGAGAGTTTCTGGAGCAACAGAGCGATTGCATATGGTCATCAATATCTATGCGGGTTCTGAATTGCTGAGACCTTTCATCGCTCGGGCTCCTGAGACCGTCCTGACGACCCAAGAGCTACTGGTCTTCTCATCACAGGTTAAGAGCATGGATGTATCCAATCATCCAGAGTGGTTTAGGGGCCGGAGGTAGTCATGAAGCCAGTTCTCTGGATATTCGTCCTGATCATCGCCCCTTTCGTCATTGCGAAAGTGGACCAATGGCGCAAACGCGGCATTGGAGACACCTGGGCGTGGTGGAAATCAGAGAACATGCCTTATGAGCTGCGCTCGGCCACTCTGTTTTTGTCCGAACAGGACATATCAACCACACAGCCGGTGCCCATGCACGGCAGGGTTGATCAGGTGTACCAAACCAAGAATGGGGTTCTCATTCCCTTGGACACCAAGCTGCGCCAGGTAAACCACATCTATGAGTCGGACATTATCCAGCTCTCGGTTTACCGGGTAATTCTGTCACACAAGTACAAGGCACCCGTTGCCAAGTACGGCTATGTCCGAACCGTTGTTGAGACAGCGGACGGGGATAGAGTCCGTTACATCAAGACAAACCTTCTCAGCGAAAAAGAAGTGGTCAAGCTGTGGCACCGCTATCAATCCATCCGTTCTGGTCAGGTAAAAACCTCCTGTTCCTGTGGCGGAAAGTTTCACATGTGAAAGTTCTGGATTGAATCAGGGTTGCCCGAATTGGGCAGCTAGGCGGGGTTGCATTTTTGAAAAGTCCTGTACGCTGGTTGGTATAGGAGGTGAATAGTGGCCCAGCTTAAACATAACCGCTTCGTCATGTTGGGGTCCTTGGTAGCGACGGTCGTAGCTGCCGCCAATGGCTTGAGTTTTCTCACCCTTATGGCTGGTGGAATGACCCTTCTCCAGTTCATGGCTTGGAAGCAACAAGATGCTGTCCGGAGCCGGTTTAAAGCTGCGAAGGATGCGTTTGAAGCGTTGAACGTCATTGCGTTCGACAAGCACTGGGTAGGTTCAACCGCGACGGTCGCCAAAGTGTCGAACATGATCACTCCGCCCGAACGACTGGATAAGCCCTGGGCGGTGCAAGTTCTGGCCGTGACCAAAGGTGGGACGTGGTTCGCGGTGGATCTGCAAGTGACCGGCACTGACAAGGTTCAGATGCTTAGCCTCCACCAGCTTAGTGAAAAGGCGGCAAAGACCATGCTGGCCTTCGACCTCGAAGTGTATGAGAAATTTTTCGGAAAACCTGATGTTGCATGAGGACAATGTGATGGAAAAAGTCAAAAGCGTAGATGCCGTGGAGTTCACGGCAGCAGATAAGAAGGCGATGACCCATGCGGCATACGCCCAGTGTTTCTTCATTCTGGCCCAAGTGATGGCATTCCCTTCCCTGGGGGTGGCTGGCGCTATGGTTGCTGCTCTGTGCGGCATGATGCCGTGGTTGACCAAGTTCGCCAAAGAGGCTCCATCGAAAGCCTTTGGCATGGTGATGGCTTCACTCTGCCTTGCTCCTGTGTACGGGAAACTCTGTGAGCTGGTGGTCCACGCGATTCAGGGAGCTTGAGCTTATGGGGGTAGTACGAGTTCCCTACCTCTTGGCTGAGCTGAAAGAACGCGGATGTGCTGATGAATCTGCTCTGGCGCAGGTTATGCAGCCTGGATGCCGAATTGGAGAGGAAGACCTGCGGAAGTTGGCCGCAAATTTAGGGCTTGAAGTGTCCGAGCTGGCACCAGCGCCAGAGAACGCGGCCAACACCCGGTTCAAAGCAAAGCTGAGAGGAGGTTTGGCCTCCTTTCTTTTTGAGTACGACGGCTGTTTCCGACATGCAGAAGGCTCCAGCCATGCAGAAATGTTGGGTATCGAGCAAGAAGACGACATAGGTCTTCCGAGTCGAGCTGCTGACGCCATGCTCCTGGAGAAGACGCTTTACCAGGTAATCGCTCGGGCTAAGTACATGCTCGGCAAAATCGACAGCAAGTTTGTCAGGTCAGAACAAGCAATCGAGTTCCGTGAGCAACTTGCTCCTGGGATCTTCAAACCAGGTTACAGAGGTTTCCGATTCAAGGAGGCTGCCGCTGGTGATTTGCCTACTGTCATGATTGACGGTCGGAAGTTCAACTGCGTTGCCAGCATAGCCAGAGCACATGGACTTGATCCGGTAACGGTGCGTAGGCGCATTGCGGACACCGGGAAGGCCGCAGACAAACTCTCCAATGATGAGTGGAAGCTCATCCTCGCCAAGAAAAAAGGTAAAGGGAAACCCTTCACCTATCTGGACAGGACCTACAGCAACATTGCTCAGTTCTGTCGTGAGCATCAGCTCAACACCAACCTTGTTTACCAGAAAGTCAAAGACCGGGCTGATAGCGCTGATGAAGAGTTCTGGGGACTGATAATCGAAACATGCAAAAGGAAAAACTAATGGCAGAAAACAAAGAGATCCCCTGGGAGAAAGAACTCATTGAGAAGTACATGTTCACCCTGCATAAAGAGCAGGTGAAAGACCGGCGCTGGCGGACCATGTTGCGTGTGCTTCGCGCATCTGGTTTCGTGCTTCTCATGATCGGCTTCATCATTTTGGCATCTAATCCGGGTGGGATGCCGTGGCAAAGCGCCAAGGCAGGAGCCCCTCACACCGCGTATATCAACATCCGTGGTGAAATTGCTGCTGGCACTCTGGCCGATGCTGATCACCTTATCCCGTCCATCCAAGCTGCATTCGACAACCCGAACTCACAAGCTATCGTGCTTCGCATAAACAGCCCTGGCGGTAGCCCGGTTCAAGCAGGACGGATTTATGACGAAGTGAAGGCGCAGCGAGCCCTTCATCCGGAGAAAAAGGTCTACGCCATCATTGATGACATCGGTGCCTCTGGCGGTTACTACATCGCCTCTGCTGCGGATGAAATCTATGCTGACCGCGCCAGCCTTGTCGGTTCTATCGGCGTCATCAGCTCGGGGTTTGGATTCACCGGCTTGATGGACAAGCTCGGCATCGAGCGCCGGGCTATCACTTCCGGAGAGCACAAAGCGCTTCTCGACCCATTCTCCCCTCTTACCTCTGACATGAAGAAATTCTGGGAGGGCGTTCTATCGAAAACCCACCAGCAGTTCATCGAACGAGTGAAGGCTGGGCGGGGTGATCGACTGAAAGACGACCCAGAGGTGTTTTCTGGATTGCTCTGGAACGGGGAGCAGGCCAAAGACATTGGGCTGATTGATGGCCTGGGTAGTTTGAACTCCGTGGCGCGAGACGTCATCCACCAGAGCAACTTGGTGGACTACACACCAACCGAAGACATCATCCGGCGACTGACCCAACGAGCGAAGCTCGAAGCCAGTTCCTTCGTGCAAGAACTCAGCGCTGTGAAAGTTTACTGATAGGAGCAGTTTGATATGACAGAACAAAGTACCAAATCACTACGTCTCGGGGTTGTTGCCGCCATTCTTTTGGGGCTCGTAGGAACCGGGTTCGGGATCTACCAGTTCGTGAAAGAGAAGGATCTGGCGCAAGAGATCGCCAACGTGAAGTCTACGGTCAACCAGGTGAAGGATGCCGAAGGCGTCACCTTCAAAAGCAAGGCAGAGTTTGAAGCTGCTGTGGCCGAAAGCATCAACAAGTTTGTCGCGCAGAAACAACAAGCCGACATCGATCAGAAGTATGCCCAGTTCGAGGCAGCACCTGAGAAGGTCGAAGAAGGCAAACACATCTACGGGGACCTTGGTGCTCGGTTCACGCTGGTGGAGTTCTCCGATATGGAGTGCCCATTCTGCAAGCGATTCCACGACACACCCAAACAAATTGTGGATGCCAGCAAAGGCAATGTGAATTGGCAGTGGAAGCACATGCCTCTCGATTTCCATAACCCGGCAGCTCACAAGGAAGCTCTGGCCGCTGAATGTATTGCTGAGCAGAAGGGCAACCGTGGCTTCTGGGTCTTCGTTAACGACATTTTCCACCATACCCAGGGGAATGGTGGCGGTGTTGCTGACCTGGCCTCTGTTGTCACTGGTGTTGGTGCTGATCTGGATGCGTTCCGGGAGTGCCTCGGCTCAGGAAAGTACGAAGACAAGGTTGAAGCTGACATCCAGAAAGCCAAGAGCTATGGCGTCAACGGGACACCAGCCACTTTTGTAGTGGACAACCATACCGGCAAGAGCCAGCTTCTCGGCGGCGCTCAACCGGCGCAAGCCATCATGGCCGTGATGCGAAAAATGATGATTGAGTCGCAACAAGACGACTCCGCGAACCAATAAAAACTTTCACATGTGAAAGTGGAGTGAGAACTGATGATCAAGATTACAACTAAATTGGGATGCCTTCTGGCGGGGCTGCTTGTCCTGTCGGCTTGCTCAAGCGTCCCTCAGCCAAACAACGAATACGCGAAGGCCTTGGATGATACCAAACAGGTATGCGCTGCCTGTGCCCTGGTTGGTAATGACCTGCTGGTTGCCCTCAACAAGTCATGCGACACCCCAATGACCCCCGAGACTCTTACAAGCGTCATGAACAGTAACCCGATGTTTGCCGCCATGATGGCAATTAACTCCATAGGTGGAACCGACTTCTATCAGGTTTACCGTGATGCGGCCATAGACACCCTGCGGTGCAATGAAATGGACAGTTGGCCTGATCGGACCAAGGTGCGTTTCCAGCAGCCCGACATGCAAAAGGCGCTGGCCTTGAGGGTTTCTGCCAGACAGCAGAAGGCAAATTAACTTTCACATGTGAAAGTCAGGCTCTCCGGGGCCTGATTTCACTATGAGGTGAATCTATGGAGTTACAAGAAGCAAAAGAGGCTCTCGATAGCCTTCATCCACACAAGGCCTCAGCGCCTTTGAGGCTTGTCATCCACCAGCCAGGTGGGATTGGTGGAACCCCTACAGTGGGGGTGAAAGCTATTCACGCAGGCTTTGACTGGGACAGCAACACCATCCTGATCTATCCGGAAGAGCAGCTCACCCGGTTGACGCCGGATGAGGTCGCCGCCATCACGAAGTCAGTATCGAAAGGACAGTCCTGGCATTCATATCAGCAGTTCAAGAAGTATCGGGAGCAGTTGGCCGAAGCCACGGAAGAAATTAATAGGCTCAGGGCTGAGCTGGGCAGGTATCAGAATAACGGGAGGGGGTAATGCTAAAACGCGGAATTATCAATCTCGCTGCTAGTTACATCATTGTTGATGCCCTACTCCGGAATGCAGCAATTTGGATCTTTGGCTTGTCCTTCTCCGTTGGTGGCACTTACGTCACTGGCGAGGCCAGTACATGGGTCGTTTACCTAGCCACTTCTGGTGCCATGACACTCTGTTCTGTCGTAACAGCCTACCTGCTCGTGACCTATCACCGCTGGGGGCTGATGACGGCCAGGGTCTGGTTGCTATTGAGTGCCTGCCTAAACGGCTATGCCGTCTATTTGAGTAGCCACAACATCCAGTTGGTGGTGGCACTGCTTTCCAGCCTGTTTATTGCTTTGTGGATGCTCAAGACCCTTGAGCAACCAGCAGTGAAGGGGACGTACAAGGTAATCGCTGATCTTCACCGTCAGCTATGGGGAATGTTGAAGGGGCAAACACAATGACGACGAATACTCAAAACGCGAACGCCAACCAGGTTCGGTCTTTACGCGACATGCTTGTCCCCGCCCTGTTGTTCTATGTGGTGATGACGGCCATGTTTGTGGGTCTTGACGCATTCATGGATAAACCCACCAGCATGAACCTGCCATTTATGCCGTTCCTTGTCTCGATGGTGAGTTTTACCAGTGACGCACGTCGAGCGTGGGACTGGCGAAACGGGACCAAGGTTGTAGCTGTATTGACTGCGGTAGCCATGCTGTTGGCATTCATCTATCAGCTCGCGGTCGGAGAGATGAATCTCTTAGGGGTTGGTATATACCCGGCCACAGCCATCCTTCTGTTGGCAATCTCCTGGGTGATTCGCGCTATCGGAAAGACAGCACCTTTCCAGTTCCTGGGGAGACACCTGGCGCGGTTTGGTGCATCGAAGTGGGTCCAGCGTACCGCCGCAGTCATTGTGCTCGCGGGAGGCCTTGCCATCACTATCTATGCCTACTGGCTTAACCACGGGAGCTGATGATGATCATTGCAACGAAGAACGGCTTTCTGGTGGCCGCAGAACTAATCAGGGAAGAGGCCGGGTACTGGCTACTACAGCCTCGTGACCAAAAGACGCCGGTCAGGGTGAATAAGCAGGATAACAATAAACGCGCTTTCACGCATATGGGAGACGCCCTTCGCTGGGCCGGTGATCCTGAGCTTGCAAAGCAATTCGATGCCGAGGGGGAAGAACATGCAAATTCGTGACTACATGACAAAGTTGTTTGACGCATTTGGTGATGTGGAGGAAGTCACCCGAGAAATGCTTCTGGAGCAGGCGGAGCTCATTCATACGATCAGCGATAAGTGTCAGAGCACAGGCCTGTTTCTGGATAGTCAGGTTCGTTTCAACCAGTTCGTTCAAGAGATTGAGGCTGACGACAAGGTAGAGGATCGGTTGCTTCATGCTTGGTGCTGGGTAATGGACCGAATAGTGAAGGCTCCAACATCCTTTCACATGGATGGGGCTGTGATTTTGACAATGCCTCTGGTCGCCAGATACCTGCCACCGGTTGAACAGGAGCCGGAAACCATCGTGGTGAATCTCGATGAGGACTACAAGGCTCCTGTAGGCAACCAAACGCTCTGCGAGCTCGTTATGGAACGGAGGCATTGGCCGCAAGGTGCAACCTGTGCGACCCAAGAAGCGGACGGGGGAGTCCTCTACTGGGACGCCCCGGTTGATGTGGTAGAGGAAGGCAGAAAGGTCGCCGGTAAGCACGGCATGATGGCCGAGATCGGATTGAAACATCAGGTTGATGCCTGGTATGCAGATATGGACGAAACACGGCTCGCAACCGATTGGAACACCGCCGTCATTACGCCTCACTGCTTGCTGCTTTCCTATCTGGATGTGCTTCAAAAGAACAAAGTTCCCTTTGATGAAGGTGTGCAGCTCGCTGCCGAATGGGTGAAGCAACTTGGCGGGGAATTTCGTGAAGACACTGAGGAAGCGCCGGAAGCTGAGGCTTCAGTGCTTTCCCTGGGGAGAGCCACGGCTCATTGCTTTAAACCCTATCCGGACACAAAAAATTTCTATTACGAGGCCTAAGCCTCACCCAAACAGGAGGATCAACATGCGATACCAGGTATTTAAAACGAAGGAAGGGGGCCAGCCGGTGTTTACGGCACCGTGGTACTGGTTGGCCTCTGCCATTGCTCACTGGTCATCTCTTAACTGGGATGCCTGTCGAATCGTAGACAGCAAGGTGGATGAAACAAGGCTCTGTTGGGCCAAGGCTCTACCGGCTGGGAAAAAAAAGTAATTTGGATGGAGTGATTATGAGGTTAGGTTTTGTGAAAAATACGGGGGTTTCAGCGTTCCTGGTAGCCATGCTGGTGGTGGCCCCTCAGGTATGGGCAGAAACCTTTACTGCGAAGGTTGTGGGGGTGTCTGACGGTGATACGGTCAAGGTCCTGACTGAACAAAGCTGTGACTCCGGGAAAGATTGCCGGAGCGGCAAAATCCAGTACCGGGTAAGGCTGGCGGAAATCGACACCCCAGAGAAGAAACAACCCTACGGCTCAAAGGCGAAACAGGCGTTGTCCGATCTGGTGTTTGGTCGAATGATTAAAGTCGAGCAAATCGACAAAGACCGTTATGGCCGTCTGGTCGCCAACCTTTATGTCGATGGCAAATGGGTCAATGCCGAAATGGTCCGTTCTGGGAGTGCGTGGGTGTACCGGCAGTACGCCAAAACACCGGAGCTGTTCAAGCTGGAGGCCGAAGCCAAAGCCGATAAGCGAGGTCTCTGGGCATTACCGGAATCGGAGAGAACTCCCCCTTGGGAGTGGCGAAGAAAGCACTAACCACACCCCAGAGTATGCAGGTGTAAACAGTAACCAAGAAAACAAACAGGAATAACGATGAACAAAAGTGAACTGATTATGAAAGTGGCCGAAGACGCTGACATTAGCAAAGCAAAGGCCGAAGCTGCGGTAAATGCGCTGATCAACTCAGTGACAGAGGAGCTTAAAGCGGGTGGGACAGTAGCGCTCACTGGGTTTGGTACTTTCCACGTTAAGGAACGCGCAGCGCGAACCGGGCGGAATCCCCAGACTGGAGAGAACATCCAGATCGCGGCGGCCAACATTCCTGGGTTCAAAGCTGGTAAGGGGTTGAAAGACTCCGTGAACTAGATCTTAATCATGTGACACATGAATAAGGTTTACATAAGGCTCCTTCGTGGGAGCCTTATTCATATCAGACATGAATAAGGGGAAGGGATGAGATTGTCGTCAACTCAAAAAGACGTTTTGTTCATTCTATACGCAATTGAGGCCGGTGGAAAAGCCGAGCCTGTACCAGGTGTAAAAATACTGGAGATGATCAATTCAGCTCGCCAGAGCGGTATTCATGGAACGAACTTCCGAACGTCATGCCACACGCTGGTGGAGAACGGCCTGTTGAACAAGTACCGGAATGCTTCTCTAAAGCTGGCCTTTAGGCTGACCGACGATGGCAGGGAACGTGCAGGAGAGATATACCGAAAACGGCTGGAAGAAGAGCAAGAGAAGTAATACGCCCCATAACGGGGCGTATCGAGTTAAACGGCAAAGCCGTAGTGGGTGCCGTCCGGAAGTTCAACATCGAGGCGTAGCTTGCCACCGGAGGCCTCAACGTACCGCTTAATGGACGACAGCTTGAGATCTCGTCCAGGTTTTTCCATCTCGGAGACTGTCGGCTGTCTCACACCCAGAGATGCAGCAATTTCCCCCTGGGTAAGGTTCATGCGATCACGAAGCTCTGCCAAGTGGATGTTCAGTAACATCTCAGTGGCCGCTTTCTGTGCTTTGGCAACAACCTCAGGCTTTTCTGTTGCCAGCATTTGGTCAAGAGTTCTTGCCATAACGTCACTCCTTCTTCAATTTATCCAAGTGCGCCGCAAACTCACGGTCTGCAATTGGGATCATTACTTCATAAAACCTTTTCTCGTCCCCGGTCTTGTTACCGGCGCAGAGAAGAATCCCCTTACGCTTTGGATCGAACGCAAAGAACGCTCTGATAGGATCTCCTTTGCTTTGGACCCGAAGCTCTTTCATGTTGCTGTAGGATGAACCGTTAACAGTATCCGCGTATGGCCTCGACAGCATGGGGCCTCTATCTCGCAGCACCATCATCGAAGCCAGCACGTTTGCTCTATCGGTATCATCCAGAGCATCGAACCACTCATCAAAGGTGTCGGTTGTCTCGATGACCCACATGATTTCTCCTTACTTAATATAGGTGCAATCCTATATAGATTCAAACCTATAATCAAGAAAAATCGGCGGCGATGGGGGCCGAAATGTCAGTAAGTAGTCATGTGACTAAAATAGGGGGTAGAATAAGCCTCGATATAGTCATGTGACTAAAAGGTGTCCTGAATGAACAACCTACCCCTACTGCTCGATGCAAGAGAAGCCATTGACTACTACCACCAGCATCCAGGCATGACTGATGCAGAAAAGGCCTATGTGGTCGCGTTCCTAAGCGGAGAGGGGCGTTCAAACAGTCAGATCAGAGAGGATCTGGGTATTGAGAAGGTCTATACGGTTACACACCTGAAACGCGCCGGTACGCTATCGGAGGAAGAGCTAACACTCTGGCTCAGAAATCCACGCAAGATCACCCTGGGGCATGTGAGGGCCGTGGCTAAGTTACCTTTCAGCAAGAGAGAAAAGCTCCTGAGGGATCTCCTGCATACCAGGACACCGGTTCATAAATTTGAGGCGATAGCGAAGGGCAAAGAAGTGGACAGGGATGCAGACATTAAGCGCCTGGAGACCCTGATGAGCGATGCTACGGGTAGGCCTATCAAAGTTCGCTATAACCCCGCGAAGCGCTCCGGGGAACTGACGCTGGGATTCTTCACGCTCGATGACCTGGATGACGTGTGCAAGGCTTTGGGGTTTGATCCAAGCGAGCAGATGTAAACCAGAAAACTTTCACATGTGAAAGTCTTGCAAGGTGTCTTTTTATTGTTTACAGTATCATAAAATGAATCTGTAAAGGTGCGCGATGAATGTGCTTCCAACGAAAAGCTGGCCTTGGGCGTTATAACTCAACCAGACCTGAGTGGCTGGCGGCGTACCGAAACGCAAGATGTATGAGAAGCTCAGGTAAAGAACCTGATGCTTCTCTTTCCGGGATAGCTTGGAAGGCGCAACTCATTGTTGCCCATGAAAGAGGCAGAATTGACAGCCTGGCTGTCCCTTTGGATGCCAGATTGATAGCAAAGAACCTCATCGACGAGATCCTTGCTGAGGAGAACTGATGGACGAAAAAATTACCTACGAAGAAATGCTTGAACAACTCGACCAGAAAGGCATCCGCGTCACCAACGGGGCGAGACGGCTTTATGTCGCGTTGAACAACGGAGTCAAAGCTGAGGTGCTGGGTAACTGCGGTCCCGCCACAATCAGCTTGGTTGACGGGATGATTGTTGTGGAAGAGCAGACTCTCCACTAAGGGCAGCAGCATGGGCAAAAAAGTACACATCATTTGTGGAAAGTGCGGCAGTGACGAGATGAACTTTGTCATCAATGAACACTGTCCAGACGATCCCCAGAATGTTGCCAGTATGTCCTGCTCAAATTGTTGCGAACTGACAGGCATAGCCGAGTGGTCGGAATTTAATGGACGTGAGCTGAAAGGTGAAGCCGTCGCCCTATCAACACCGGCAAACGTGAATGCTCTTCTAGGATTGCTTCGCCAGGCGATGGACAGCGTTGAGTATCGCCTCTATGGCGGGGACATGTCATTGAGCGGTAATGATGCTGCCGAACTCATAGACCTCCAGGAGCGAGCTGAGAAGGTCTTGTCTGTTCTTCGGAGTGATCAGCATGAGTGATTTATACGAACCGCTTGAGTTTGTGTTCTGCGGCTTTAGGAAAGGGGACGCTGGGCTATTTATCTCGGTAGCCACTTTGCGCGATGGTGTTTTAGGCCGTGAGATGTATTTCTCAAAGGGAAAAAGCAAAAGGCGCTGGGTTGTCGGTGGCATTTACTCAGGGGCCTCGTTTTCGGACAACGGAGCAAAAGGTCTGGATGATGCTCATTACGTTAAAGCATGGGAAGTGCAAGGCGACAAGATAGAGTGGCAAGCAAAAAGCGAGCAAGCCGAAGCCTTGGCGCGAAGCGAGAAACTTGAAGCCGACGATAGGAAGCGCAATGAACTCGAAGAGCTGATGCTACCCATCAGGAAGCAATATGGGGCATTAACAAAGCGACGTGATAGGGCAGGGGCCGCAGCTCTTGAAGAAGCTGTCCTGAGAGCGCTGAGAGCGCCCATCAGGAAGGCTGAGGAGAAATAACCGTGGAGCCAGTCTTAGCTAAAGCATTCGCCGGTTTTAAAGTCGTAGCTGTAAGTGCCCATCAGATTGGCTTTTCGGCTTTTCTTGCCATTGGTGTTTGCTGGCGCTTTAGGGGTCGCAAGTACGCCATAGAACAGGATACCAACAAGTGCCGCTTGCCACGCGAAAACAGCAACCAGAATCCAAAAAGCAGCAGCCAGAACCGGCAGTTTGTGCAGAAGGTTGAGCACCGACTTGGCCCAAATCACTGCCGGGATAGCCAGCACTGCGTAACCCCAGTTGGTGGCCTCAAGCATAGCCAGGCCAAGAATAACAACAGCCATCAGCGCGATATTCAGTACATGTTTCATGGTCATCTCTCCTTTTCAACTTACACTTTTATCCTATCACAGCATTAAAAAATGCAACTGTGAAAGGGCATTTTTCATTCAAAAAGAGGTGACACTTTGAGTGCAATTATCAGCAAGTGCGGCATGTACAGATACCGTCTGGAAAGGGATGTGCAACCCGAAGGCCTTGTGTTCGGTTATTTTGGTGTAAACGGCTCTACGGCCACGGCCACCGAGGACGATCACACGGTCAGAAAGTGGATAGGGTTTACCAAGGTCAACGGAGGGAGGCGATTCATAGTCGGTAATGCTTTTGCTTTTCGGGCGACCGACGTTCGAGAGCTGGCTACGGCGGTTGATCCTGTCGGGCCTGAAAATGAAATCCACTTGGAAAGGATTATTCGGGATGCTGATGTCTTGGTGCCCTGCTGGGGGAGCCGAACTAAGCTGCCTAAGTCTTTGCATGTTCATTTGGACAGGCTTTTAGAGCAGCTCGTTGCATCTGGGAAGCCGGTATTGGCATTTGGCGTGACTGGTTCGGGGGACCCGAAGCACCCACTAATGCTTGGATATTCGACAAAACTTGTGCCCTGGGGAGGAAAATAATTATGTCGATGCTTGAAGCACGTTACTTCGTGGCAAAGATAAGCGATGCACAGGCCGTGCTCTGCGATGAGGAGCTGGCGACACTGGAAAGGCTGATCCGGAAGGTTGATGATGGCCGCAGAGCAAATGGCAAGAGCTCGCTTACTTGCGTTGTTGTCGAAGAAGATTGGCCGAACTGGCAGCAAACGGTTGACTCTGTACTTTCACTTGCTGACGGGAAAGACAACGATTGGACCAATGCCACACCAGAACAAATCAAGGCCTTTTGGGTCGATGACTCAGTTTGGAAAACTCTGGATGGCCGGGATAAATGGATTGAAGATCTCGACCTGCTGGTGGACGGTTCCCCGGTGGCTTCTGAGTGGGAACCTTTTGGCTTGGAATCAGGGCAGTCTGTCGTCATACGAGGCGGATGGATAGAAGGGAATGCCTTGAGTGATGATGGCGTACCGCTAGTGCAGGCATTCGTCGCTTGGAAACAGGGCCAAGACAACCACTAAAGGAAAATTACTTCGGAAGGGCGGCTATGGCCGCTTTCTTTTTAATATTTACAGCATCACATAATGATACTATGATGTTGTTAATTTACTTGGGGAGGCGCTTATGCTCACTGCTAAATGTATAGGGTGCGGATGCACCGATGATCACGCTTGTGTTGAAAAGGCACTGTTGCAAAGTTAGCGATGAGGCAGCCTTTTGTCTTATTCAAAGGCCTTACATTTCAAAAACTCTGCTTACCAGGCGCATTTCGCCCAGGGGATCACCATAATAAAATGCTGAGGCCTGGCCTTTGCGTAGTGCACGCATCACCTCAATACCTTTGATGGTGGCGTAAGCCGTCTTCATGGATTTAAATCCCAGCGTGGCGCCGATTATCCGTTTCAGTTTGCCATGATCGCATTCAATCACGTTGTTCCGGTACTTAATCTGTCGGTGTTCAACGTCAGACGGGCACCGGCCTTCGCGTTTGAGCAGAGCAAGCGCGCGACCATAGGCGGGCGCTTTATCCGTGTTGATGAATCGCGGGATCTGCCACTTCTTCACGTTGTTGAGGATTTTACCCAGAAACCGGTATGCAGCTTTGCTGTTACGACGGGAGGAGAGATAAAAATCGACAGTGCGGCCCCGGCTGTCGACGGCCCGGTACAGATACGCCCAGCGGCCATTGACCTTCACGTAGGTTTCATCCATGTGCCACGGGCAAAGATCGGAAGGGTTACGCCAGTACCAGCGCAGCCGTTTTTCCATTTCAGGCGCATAACGCTGAACCCAGCGGTAAATCGTGGAGTGATCGACATTCACTCCGCGTTCAGCCAGCATCTCCTGCAGCTCACGGTAACTGATGCCGTATTTGCAGTACCAGCGTACGGCCCACAGAATGATGTCACGCTGAAAATGCCGGCCTTTGAATGGGTTCATGTGCAGCTCCATCAGCAAAAGGGGATGATAAGTTTATCACCACCGACTATTTGCAACAGTGCCGTTTACTCATATATACTTTAGATTGATTTAAAACTTCATTTTTAATTTAAAAGGATCTAGGTGAAGATCCTTTTTGATAATCTCATGACCAAAATCCCTTAACGTGAGTTTTCGTTCCACTGAGCGTCAGACCCCGTATAGTGTTTTGCAGTTTAGAGGAGATATCGCGATGCATACGCGGAAGGCAATAACGGAGGCGCTTCAAAAACTCGGAGTCCAAACCGGTGACCTCTTGATGGTGCATGCCTCACTTAAAGCGATTGGTCCGGTCGAAGGAGGAGCGGAGACGGTCGTTGCCGCGTTACGCTCCGCGGTTGGGCCGACTGGCACTGTGATGGGATACGCGTCGTGGGACCGATCACCCTACGAGGAGACTCTGAATGGCGCTCGGCTGGATGACGAAGCCCGCCGTACCTGGCTGCCGTTCGATCCCGCAACAGCCGGGACTTACCGTGGGTTCGGCCTGCTGAATCAATTTCTGGTTCAAGCCCCCGGCGCGCGGCGCAGCGCGCACCCCGATGCATCGATGGTCGCGGTTGGTCCGCTGGCTGAAACGCTGACGGAGCCTCACGAACTCGGTCACGCCTTGGGGGAAGGATCGCCCGTCGAGCGGTTCGTTCGCCTTGGCGGGAAGGCCCTGCTGTTGGGTGCGCCGCTAAACTCCGTTACCGCATTGCACTACGCCGAGGCGGTTGCCGATATCCCCAACAAACGGTGGGTGACGTATGAGATGCCGATGCTTGGAAGAGACGGTGAAGTCGCCTGGAAAACGGCATCGGATTACGATTCAAACGGCATTCTCGATTGCTTTGCTATCGAAGGAAAGCCGGATGCGGTTGAAACTATAGCAAATGCTTACGTGAAGCTCGGTCGCCATCGAGAAGGTGTCGTGGGCTTTGCTCAGTGCTACCTGTTCGACGCGCAGGACATCGTGACGTTCGGCGTCACCTATCTTGAGAAGCATTTCGGAACCACTCCGATCGTGCCTCCGCACGAGGCCGTCGAGCGCTCTTGCGAGCCTTCAGGTTAGAGGCCGTCGACAATGATAATCTGGATCAACGGACCTTTCGGCGCCGGAAAGACGACGCTCGCTAAGCGGCTGCGCGATCGGCGTTCCAAATCGCTGATCTTTGACCCCGAGGAAATCGGGTTCGTGGTGAAAGAAACGGTCCCCATGCCAGCGAGCGGAGACTATCAGGATCTCCCCTTGTGGAGGGGACTTACGATCGCGGCGGTCAGGGAGATTCGAAGGAATTACTCGCAGGACATCATCATCCCAATGACGCTCGTGCACCCGGACTATCTGACTGAGATACTCGACGGGGTAAGGCGGATCGACGATCAGCTGCTGCACATCTTTCTGACGCTCAACGAGGACCTATTGCGTCACCGGATCGCGAACCAGACCATGCATCCTGACCCGAATCGAAATGCGGAGATTCGAGAGTGGCGATTAGCGAATGTCGCCCGATGCTTGGCCGCAAGGGAACGGCTTCCATGCACAACCCGTGTTCTCGATAGTGGTGCACACACCAGCGATGAACTCGCAGCGATGGTGCTCGACGGAATCGATGGGCGCACCTGATCGCCTTCGACGCCTGCGCAAAGCGTAGCGCGAGGGTGGCGGGCTCACGACCAAACGCCCAGAGGTCGATCATCGCAGGGATGTTTGGCTTTGTGGTGCGGACGACGGGACTCGAACCCGTACTCTCACAGAGAAGCAGATTTTCGTACCACCTCGACTTTCGCCGCCGTCTGATGACGTTCGTGGTCTGGACTGTCCCTTCGCCATTGCCCGAAGGCTTTAGGCGCCGCCCGTCCAGTCTCTACACCTTCCCCCGAAGGGGCTTGGCTCGGGATTGGCTTAGGGTATTGCCCGTTAGCGTTCCCCGACTTTGAGCGGTTCTACTCCGCGGATTTCCCCGCGGGCACTCCAATTTTAAAGTCTGCTGCGTCTACCGATTTCGCCACGTCCGCCTTTTTTCGCCGTTCCTAGCGCTCGTGCGATGCACCTATGTTGCACCTAGCGCCGAATCGTTCTTCGTCATCCTGAAAAACCACGTCTCCTAAAGCCTTGCATAGCTTATCTTTTCTCCACCACGAACTTTTTTGTGGGATGGTAGAAAAAAGACTTTTTAAGTCCGCTGGCTTGCCAGGCCTTGTTAGCTTGTACGGTCATGGTTATCGGGTAAAGAATATTGACGGCATCGCTGGTGTCGGTGGCTGAAAAGCCGGCTCCCATCAGGGCAATAGCCATTTCAGATGCAGGCGTACAGGGCAATGGTCAACAGCTACAGCCTGTCTGACGATTCCGGCGTCATGGCTGCGGCGGCTATCACGCATTTTTTGTTCGGTCAGGCGGTGTTTTCGTACCTCAATGGTTGGAGCGTGTTGATCGGACCTGGTACAGGTTTGGACAGCACGGGCTGCAAATACGCAAGGGATTTAATGGGCCTGGTGGCGTTCACGGCTTTTATCGTGACGTTTCTGTTCAGGGGCTACTCATAATCTCGTGGCTCGGCGGTTCCCGGCACACCATGACAGTAAGGAAGGACCCTGTGTCTCAACTCTCCCAGCTTCGAAGCCCCGCCGCCGTGCAGGCTGCCATCGATGAGTTCGTGCAACTGGGCCGCACGAAATTCCTGGCGCGCCACGGCTACGGCAAGTCCCGCGACTTCCTGGTACGTGATCCGAAGACCGGCACCGATTGCGATTCCAAGGCCATCGCCGGTGTGGCCTTCGGCAAGCAATTTCCCGAGCAGGGCCCGCTCACTGCTGACAGCTTCTCCGGTGGCGAGGCGACCGTCGTTCCGGCGCTGACGCGGCTCGGGTTTCGCATCATTCGCATCGGCGAAGACTGGTCCGAAGAAGAGGTCCTGGCCACGGTCGAAGACTATTTCGACATGCTGCGTGCCGAGGCGGCTGGGGAGCCGTACAACAAGTCCGAGCACAACCAGGCACTGCGCCAACTGCTGAACGGTCGCAGCAAGTCTTCAGTCGAGCTCAAGCACCAGAACATTAGCGCCGTACTCGATGCCCTGGGCCTGCCCTATATCAACGGCTACAAGCCACGCGGCAACAGCCAACTGCTGCTGCGTAAATCCGTACACGCCTACGTTCTGGAACATCAGCAGACGGTCGGCGCTCTTGTCGATGCCCTGGAGGAGGTAAAACTTCCGGGTGACAAAACCTACCGAGCGGCTTTGGTAGAACCACCCGCCCGTGAAGTGCTTGTGCGTACCCCGGCATCTCTACGGCAACGCCTACCGCGAAAGTTCGATTATGCCGCTCGCGATGAAGCCAACCGCAAGCTGGGCCGGGCAGGGGAGCAGTGGGTGATTGGCTACGAACAGCAACGCCTGACCGAGCTCGGCCACCCAGAGCTTTTTCAGCGGCTGGATTGGGTGTCCGACACCCAGGGAGACGGTGCGGGGTTCGACATCCTGTCGTTCGAAGAGGACGCCCATGAGCGCTTCATCGAGGTGAAAACCACCAATGGCGGGGTAGGCTCGTCTTTCTTGGTCAGCCACAACGAACTCGAATTCTCCAAGGAGGCGGGCGATCAATTCCATCTGTATCGCGTGTTCCAGTTTCGGGACGGTCCGCGCCTGTTCACGCTACCCGGCGACCTCAGCCAACATGTGCATCTCAAGCCGACGGACTACCGGGCGAGTTTCCGGAGTTTGGTGGGGTAAAGGCAGGGTTCTGTTGAGCCGAATGGCTGTGTGCGGCCGATTCTGTTGAAAAAGTAGCGGCCTCCCCATGCCGTTGGCAAAATTGCTTTGTCAGCGAGCGTGGGGGCGAACAGCATGATGGGACAGTTACCGGGAGGACAGCAGCGCCTGTTCTACTCGTTCAATCTGGAAGATCACGTCCCGGCCCAACATCTCCTGCGCAGCATCGACCAGTGCTTGGATCTCAGTGATCTACGTGCCTACCTGGCAGATTTCTATAGCCCCATCGGGCGTCCCTCGATTGACCCGGAGTTGATGGTGCGCATGCTGGTCGTCGGCTACTTGCTATGGCATTCGTTCCGAGCGGCGATTGTGCGAAGAGGTGCACCTGAACCTGGCCTATCGCTGGTTCTGCCGGTTGGGTCTGGAAGACGAAGTCCCCAATCACTCGACCTTCTCGAAGAATCGCCATGGGCGTTTTCGTGACAGCGATCTATTCCGCTGGTTATTCAATGAGGTGCTGCGGCGCTGCATGGCAGCCGGCCTAGTCAAGGGTGAAGGTTTCGCCGTCGACGCCAGCATCATTAAGGCGGATGCCAGCCGGCAACGTGGGGTGGCGGGAGATGAGGTCGATTGGAACGATCCAAAGCTCAGCAGCCGCGCAGTGCGCGAGTACCTCGAAGCCCTTGATGAAGAGGCGCTGGCTGAGGCTCTTCCCAAGAAAATTTCGCTCACTGATCCTCAGTCCCGTTGGACAGCAGCGCCAGGTGGCCCGGCCTTTTTTGCCTACTCCACGAATTACCTGATCGACACTGAGCACGGTGTGATCATGGACGTGGAAGCTACCCCGGCGCACCGTACCGCCGAAGTCGATTCGACTAGGACGATGGTCGAGCGTGTCGAGGCGCAGTTCGATCTCACACCGGAACGCCTTATCGGCGATACCGCTTATGGCACCGCCCCGATGCTGGCCTGGATGGTCGAAGAAAAGGACATCGAACCGCATGTGCCGGTGTGGGACAAGACCGAGCGCAAGGACGACAGCCTCTCCAGTAACGACTTTCACTGGAGTCAGGACGCCAATGAATATCGCTGCCCAGCCGGCAAACCGCTACGCAGTGAATGGCGCGCCTTCACCCAGCAAAGGTCGCGGGTAACTAAGGCCAAAACCGTCATTTACCGCTCCAGCCAAACCGACTGCGCCACCTGCCCGTTGAAAGCGAAATGCTGCCCCAACACGCCGAATCGGAAGATCGTCCGCAGCATCCATGAGGCTGCCCGCGACGTGGCTCGACGCATCGCCAAGACACCGGAGTACCTCGTCTCTCGCTGCGAACGAAAGAAGGTGGAGATGCTTTTCGCCCACCTCAAACGGATCATGAAACTCGACCGTTTACGACTGCGTGGCCTAACGGGTGCCACTGACGAATTCACCTTGGCTGCGATGGTGCAGAACCTGCGCCGCATGGCCAAGCTTTTGCCTCAAGGGCCACCGCTGACGGGATAGGTATGCCTGCTACGAGCAGAAACCCTCAAATTAACCCTTAAACCTGAGCAAGGACGCTCAGTGAAACGCCGGAAGGCAACTTGAAGTGGCTTGCAGCCACTTCGACAGCAGGCACACCTGATCGGCAGGCTGCCGCTAAAGCTACTTTTTCAACAGAATCGGCCGATTTGTGCCGGTCGTCAAGGACCGCTTCGGATCACTCTCAACCGGATCGCGGGCCAGCTGATTTGCTAAAACCCGCGCCAAACTCAACGAAGGATTTCGCATGATCCGTTTTTTTTGGCGATCACGCTCGGCCTGATGGTTGGCTGCTCGTCGAGTTCAAGTTCGATCTGATCAGTGAGCGGTAGCGCAAGTGGATCGCCTCAGCCAAGCAGCGTTGTTGCCGGCGGCCGGAAGAAAGCCTTGAACTAGTAGCGGAAAGGATGAAACTTTATTTTTACGATTCTCAGCATTTTCCAAGGTTGAGCGAAAATTAGGATGATACTTTAATGATTCCGGCCTCCATCCCCACAAAACGCTTGCAGATGGCAGAATTGAAATAAGTCATTGTTTTAAATGGATTTTTGCAGGAATTGCTACGTTGCAGGGTCCTGTAGTTAGGATGACACTTTATTTTCCTCCCACAACTTCGCCCAGCGTCGCCGCACTGTCCGCCGAGTCGGGCAGCAGATAGACCCCGTCGCGCAGCGTTGCGCAGCCCTGCGCTTTGACAGAACGCCAGACGCGCATGCGGCCGGTCGATGCCTTGGTGGGCAGGCTGACGAATAGGGCAAGAAAGCTCAAGCACGGGCTCCTTCGTCAAAAAGATGATTAATGTTACAAATACTACAATAAGTTATATCTAATACACAACTCATGTCGGAGCGTCAATTTAAGGCATACCCTAACTGGATGTCAGGAATGGCCACGCTGCGTGTCATTTTCAGAAGACGACTGCACCAGTTGATTGGGCGTAATGGCTGTTGTGCAGCCAGCTCCTGACAGTTCAATATCAGAAGTGATCTGCACCAATCTCGACTATGCTCAATACTCGTGTGCACCAAAGCGAGGTGAGCATGGCGACGGACACCCCACGGATTCCAGAACAAGGCGTGGCCACTCTGCCTGATGAGGCTTGGGAGCGTGCGCGCCGTCGTGCGGAGATCATCAGTCCGTTGGCGCAGTCGGAGACGGTCGGGCACGAAGCGGCCGATATGGCGGCTCAGGCGCTGGGCTTGTCTCGGCGCCAGGTATACGTTCTGATCCGGCGTGCCCGGCAAGGCAGCGGCCTCGTGACGGATCTGGTGCCCGGCCAGTCCGGTGGAGGTAAAGGTAAGGGGCGCTTGCCGGAACCGGTCGAGCGCGTCATCCACGAGCTACTGCAAAAGCGGTTCCTGACCAAGCAGAAGCGCAGCCTAGCGGCCTTTCACCGCGAAGTCACTCAGGTGTGCAAGGCTCAAAAACTGCGAGTGCCGGCGCGCAATACCGTGGCCTTACGGATCGCTAGCCTTGACCCGCGCAAGGTCATCCGCCGGCGGGAAGGCCAGGATGCCGCTCGTGACCTACAAGGTGTGGGCGGCGAGCCTCCTGCCGTGACCGCGCCGCTGGAGCAGGTGCAGATAGACCATACGGTCATCGACCTGATCGTGGTCGATGACCGCGACCGGCAACCTATTGGCCGCCCGTACCTGACCCTCGCCATCGACGTGTTCACCCGCTGCGTGCTCGGCATGGTCGTCACGCTGGAAGCGCCGTCTGCCGTTTCGGTTGGCCTGTGCCTCGTGCATGTCGCCTGCGACAAGCGCCCTTGGCTGGAAGGACTGAACGTGGAAATGGATTGGCAGATGAGCGGCAAGCCCTTGCTGCTCTACCTAGACAACGCGGCCGAGTTCAAGAGCGAGGCCCTGCGCCGGGGTTGCGAGCAGCATGGCATCCGGCTGGACTATCGCCCGCTGGGACAGCCGCACTATGGCGGCATCGTGGAACGGATCATCGGCACGGCGATGCAGATGATTCACGACGAACTGCCGGGAACGACCTTCTCCAACCCTGACCAGCGCGGCGACTACGATTCCGAAAACAAGGCCGCCCTGACGCTGCGCGAGCTAGAGCGCTGGCTCACATTGGCGGTCGGCACCTACCACGGTTCGGTGCACAACGGCCTGCTCCAACCGCCGGCCGCGCGCTGGGCCGAGGCCGTGGCGCGTGTCGGCGTACCGGCCGTCGTCACACGCGCTACTTCGTTCCTGGTCGATTTTCTGCCGATCCTCCGGCGCACGCTGACCCGCACCGGCTTTGTCATCGACCACATCCACTACTACGCCGATGGGCACTGTTGCAAATAGTCGGTGGTGATAAACTTATCATCCCCTTTTGCTGATGGAGCTGCACATGAACCCATTCAAAGGCCGGCATTTTCAGCGTGACATCATTCTGTGGGCCGTACGCTGGTACTGCAAATACGGCATCAGTTACCGTGAGCTGCAGGAGATGCTGGCTGAACGCGGAGTGAATGTCGATCACTCCACGATTTACCGCTGGGTTCAGCGTTATGCGCCTGAAATGGAAAAACGGCTGCGCTGGTACTGGCGTAACCCTTCCGATCTTTGCCCGTGGCACATGGATGAAACCTACGTGAAGGTCAATGGCCGCTGGGCGTATCTGTACCGGGCCGTCGACAGCCGGGGCCGCACTGTCGATTTTTATCTCTCCTCCCGTCGTAACAGCAAAGCTGCATACCGGTTTCTGGGTAAAATCCTCAACAACGTGAAGAAGTGGCAGATCCCGCGATTCATCAACACGGATAAAGCGCCCGCCTATGGTCGCGCGCTTGCTCTGCTCAAACGCGAAGGCCGGTGCCCGTCTGACGTTGAACACCGACAGATTAAGTACCGGAACAACGTGATTGAATGCGATCATGGCAAACTGAAACGGATAATCGGCGCCACGCTGGGATTTAAATCCATGAAGACGGCTTACGCCACCATCAAAGGTATTGAGGTGATGCGTGCACTACGCAAAGGCCAGGCCTCAGCATTTTATTATGGTGATCCCCTGGGCGAAATGCGCCTGGTAAGCAGAGTTTTTGAAATGTAAGGCCTTTGAATAAGACAAAAGGCTGCCTCATCGCTAACTTTGCAACAGTGCCCGCTGCCCTACCTCTCACTAGTGAGGGGCGGCAGCGCATCAAGCGGTGAGCGCACTCCGGCACCGCCAACTTTCAGCACATGCGTGTAAATCATCGTCGTAGAGACGTCGGAATGGCCGAGCAGATCCTGCACGGTTCGAATGTCGTAACCGCTGCGGAGCAAGGCCGTCGCGAACGAGTGGCGGAGGGTGTGCGGTGTGGCGGGCTTCGTGATGCCTGCTTGTTCTACGGCACGTTTGAAGGCGCGCTGAAAGGTCTGGTCATACATGTGATGGCGACGCACGACACCGCTCCGTGGATCGGTCGAATGCGTGTGCTGCGCAAAAACCCAGAACCACGGCCAGGAATGCCCGGCGCGCGGATACTTCCGCTCAAGGGCGTCGGGAAGCGCAACGCCGCTGCGGCCCTCGGCCTGGTCCTTCAGCCACCATGCCCGTGCACGCGACAGCTGCTCGCGCAGGCTGGGTGCCAAGCTCTCGGGTAACATCAAGGCCCGATCCTTGGAGCCCTTGCCCTCCCGCACGATGATCGTGCCGTGATCGAAATCCAGATCCTTGACCCGCAGTTGCAAACCCTCACTGATCCGCATGCCCGTTCCATACAGAAGCTGGGCGAACAAACGATGCTCGCCTTCCAGAAAACCGAGGATGCGAACCACTTCATCCGGGGTCAGCACCACCGGCAAGCGCCGCGACGGCCGAGGTCTTCCGATCTCCTGAAGCCAGGGCAGATCCGTGCACAGCACCTTGCCGTAGAAGAACAGCAAGGCCGCCAATGCCTGACGATGCGTGGAGACCGAAACCTTGCGCTCGTTCGCCAGCCAGGACAGAAATGCCTCGACTTCGCTGCTGCCCAAGGTTGCCGGGTGACGCACACCGTGGAAACGGATGAAGGCACGAACCCAGTGGACATAAGCCTGTTCGGTTCGTAAACTGTAATGCAAGTAGCGTATGCGCTCACGCAACTGGTCCAGAACCTTGACCGAACGCAGCGGTGGTAACGGCGCAGTGGCGGTTTTCATGGCTTGTTATGACTGTTTTTTTGTACAGTCTATGCCTCGGGCATCCAAGCAGCAAGCGCGTTACGCCGTGGGTCGATGTTTGATGTTATGGAGCAGCAACGATGTTACGCAGCAGGGCAGTCGCCCTAAAACAAAGTTAGCCATTAAGGGAGTTAAATTGAAAATATCATTGATTTCTGCAGTGTCAGAAAATGGCGTAATCGGTAGTGGTCCTGATATCCCGTGGTCAGTAAAAGGTGAGCAACTACTCTTTAAAGCGCTCACATATAATCAATGGCTCCTTGTCGGAAGAAAAACATTTGACTCTATGGGTGTTCTTCCAAATCGCAAATATGCAGTAGTGTCAAAGAACGGAATTTCAAGCTCAAATGAAAACGTCCTAGTTTTTCCTTCAATAGAAAATGCTTTGAAAGAGCTATCAAAAGTTACAGATCATGTATATGTCTCTGGCGGGGGTCAAATCTATAATAGCCTTATTGAAAAAGCAGATATAATTCATTTGTCTACTGTTCACGTTGAAGTCGAAGGTGATATCAAATTCCCTATAATGCCTGAGAATTTCAATTTGGTTTTTGAACAGTTTTTTATGTCTAATATAAATTATACATACCAGATTTGGAAAAAAGGCTAACAATGCGTTGCAGCACCAGTCGCTTCGCTCCTTGGACAGCTTTTAAGTCGCGTCTTTGTGGTTTTGCTGCGCAAAAGTATTCCACAAAGCCGCAACTTAAAAGCTGCCGCTGAACTTAACGTTAGGCATCATGGGTGAATTTTTCCCTGCACAAGTTTTCAAGCAGCTGTCCCACGCTCGCGCGGTGATCGAGCGCCATCTGGCTGCGACACTGGACACAATCCACCTGTTCGGATCTGCGATCGATGGAGGGCTGAAGCCGGACAGCGACATAGACTTGCTCGTGACCGTCAGCGCCGCACCTAACGATTCGCTCCGGCAGGCGCTAATGCTCGATTTGCTGAAAGTCTCATCACCGCCAGGCGATGGCGGAACATGGCGACCGCTGGAGCTAACTGTTGTCGCTCGAAGCGAAGTAGTGCCTTGGCGCTATCCGGCGCGGCGTGAGCTTCAGTTCGGTGAGTGGCTCCGCCACGACATCCTTTCCGGAACGTTCGAGCCTGCCGTTCTGGATCACGATCTTGCGATTTTGCTGACCAAGGCGAGGCAACACAGCCTTGCGCTTCTAGGCCCATCCGCAGCCACGTTTTTCGAGCCGGTGCCGAAGGAGCATTTCTCCAAGGCGCTTTTCGACACTATTGCCCAGTGGAATGCAGAGTCGGATTGGAAGGGTGACGAGCGGAACGTCGTTCTTGCTCTTGCTCGCATTTGGTACAGCGCTTCAACTGGTCTCATTGCTCCTAAGGACGTTGCTGCCGCATGGGTATCGGAGCGTTTGCCTGCCGAGCATCGGCCCCTCATCTGCAAGGCACGCGCGGCGTACCTGGGTAGCGAGGACGACGACCTAGCAATGCGCGTCGAAGAGACGGCCGCGTTCGTTCGATATGCCAAAGCAACGATTGAGAGAATCTTGCGTTGAGCGGCATGTGCGAAAAGTGCATCGACCCGCGCCGAGGGCATCTGATGCCTAACTCGGCGTTCAAGCGGACGGGCTGCGCCCGCCGCTCAACTATGCGTTAGATGCACTAAGCACATAATTGCTCACAGCCAAACTATCAGGTCAAGTCTGCTTTTATTATTTTTAAGCGTGCATAATAAGCCCTACACAAATTGGGAGATATATCATGAAAGGCTGGCTTTTTCTTGTTATCGCAATAGTTGGCGAAGTAATCGCAACATCCGCATTAAAATCTAGCGAGGGCTTTACTAAGCTTGCCCCTTCCGCCGTTGTCATAATCGGTTATGGCATCGCATTTTATTTTCTTTCTCTGGTTCTGAAATCCATCCCTGTCGGTGTTGCTTATGCAGTCTGGTCGGGACTCGGCGTCGTCATAATTACAGCCATTGCCTGGTTGCTTCATGGGCAAAAGCTTGATGCGTGGGGCTTTGTAGGTATGGGGCTCATAATTGCTGCCTTTTTGCTCGCCCGATCCCCATCGTGGAAGTCGCTGCGGAGGCCGACGCCATGGTGACGGTGTTCGGCATTCTGAATCTCACCGAGGACTCCTTCTTCGATGAGAGCCGGCGGCTAGACCCCGCCGGCGCTGTCACCGCGGCGATCGAAATGCTGCGAGTCGGATCAGACGTCGTGGATGTCGGACCGGCCGCCAGCCATCCGGACGCGAGGCCTGTATCGCCGGCCGATGAGATCAGACGTATTGCGCCGCTCTTAGACGCCCTGTCCGATCAGATGCACCGTGTTTCAATCGACAGCTTCCAACCGGAAACCCAGCGCTATGCGCTCAAGCGCGGCGTGGGCTACCTGAACGATATCCAAGGATTTCCTGACCCTGCGCTCTATCCCGATATTGCTGAGGCGGACTGCAGGCTGGTGGTTATGCACTCAGCGCAGCGGGATGGCATCGCCACCCGCACCGGTCACCTTCGACCCGAAGACGCGCTCGACGAGATTGTGCGGTTCTTCGAGGCGCGGGTTTCCGCCTTGCGACGGAGCGGGGTCGCTGCCGACCGGCTCATCCTCGATCCGGGGATGGGATTTTTCTTGAGCCCCGCACCGGAAACATCGCTGCACGTGCTGTCGAACCTTCAAAAGCTGAAGTCGGCGTTGGGGCTTCCGCTATTGGTCTCGGTGTCGCGGAAATCCTTCTTGGGCGCCACCGTTGGCCTTCCTGTAAAGGATCTGGGTCCAGCGAGCCTTGCGGCGGAACTTCACGCGATCGGCAATGGCGCTGACTACGTCCGCACCCACGCGCCTGGAGATCTGCGAAGCGCAATCACCTTCTCGGAAACCCTCGCGAAATTTCGCAGTCGCGACGCCAGAGACCGAGGGTTAGATCATGCCTAGCATTCACCTTCCGGCCGCCCGCTAAATATCTCCTTTTGGGTTGTTAATAAAACATCCAATAAGTTGACTGTGCGTGAAAAAGAAAGTTTTGTGTGATGGCGTTGAAGATCGCACCGTTAAGCTCTTATGTGGGATGGTGCAGAGCTCGACGACTACCGATAAAACGCAACCGCCGCAAACAGACAAGAAAAAGCCCCAACTGATAACAGTTGGGGCTTCAGTATTGTGATTGGTGGAGCAATAGCACCCTGAACCCAAAACCTTCTCGCTCAACCGGTAGTGGCTGATAACAACTCGTGAGGGCTATTGCGGGTTAAGCATTTAGCGATGTCTAGGGCCAGACTGGACGTCTGAACGCAAGCCGCTGATACTGTACATAACCACAGTATCAGCGGAGGATACCCATGTCGCTGGCAAGGAACGCCACGGCGAGTCAATCGCCCACTCAAACAAACGGTTACGAACGCCACCAACCCGACCAGACGCTGCTCTACCAGCTGGTTGAGCAGCACTACCCAGCCTTCAAAGCCTCACTCGAAGCCCAAGGTCAACACCTGCCTCGCTACATCCAACAAGAATTCAACGACCTCCTCCAATGTGGCCGTCTGGAGTATGGTTTCATGCGGGTTCGCTGCGAGGATTGTCATCACGAGCGTCTGGTCGCCTTCAGCTGTAAACGACGCGGCTTTTGCCCTAGCTGCGGTGCCCGCCGGATGGCCGAGAGTGCGGCGCTGCTGATAGACGAAGTCTTCCCCAAGGAGCCCATTCGCCAGTGGGTGCTCAGCTTTCCTTTCCAGCTACGCTTTTTGCTGGCTCGCCATCCCCAGCTGATGGGCCAGGTCTTGAGTATCGTCTATCGTACACTCTCAACTCATCTGATCAAAAAAGCCGGTTACACCAAAGCCTCTGCACAAACTGGCTCAGTGACTCTTATCCAACGCTTTGGCTCCGCGCTAAATCTCAATGTCCACTACCACATGCTGTTTCTCGATGGTGTCTATGCCGAAGATGACTATGGCAAGCAACGCTTCCATCGTGTCAAGGCACCCACTTACGATGAGCTGAATACGCTCGCTCACACCCTCAGCCATCGCATCGCTCGCTGCATGGAAAAGCGTGGGATTTTGGAGCGTGATGCCGAGAATACGTGGTTGACACTGGAAGAGGGCGAAGACGATACGCTGACTCAATTACATGGTGCTTCGGTTACGTATCGCATTGCCGTCGGCCCCCAGCAAGGGCGCAAAGTCTTCACCCTGCAAACCTTGCCAGGGCGTGAGGATAAAGCCGACTCAAGCAGTCGAGTAGCCAACCATGCTGGTTTCTCGCTACACGCCGGTGTGATGGCCGAAGCGCATCAGCGGGATAAGCTTGAGCGCTTGTGTCGCTACATTAGTCGGCCAGCGGTTTCAGAAAAACGTCTGGCATTAACCGCCAATGGGCAGGTGCGTTACGAGCTCAAAACTCCGTACCGCAATGGCACCACCCATGTGATCTTCGAGCCGCTGGACTTCATCGCCAAACTCGCTGCGTTGGTACCTAAGCCGCGAGTCAACCTCACACGCTTCCACGGCGTCTTTGCACCGAACAGCAAACACCGAGTTCAAGTAACACCCGCCAAGCGGGGCAAGAAGCCCGACAAATCGGAAGGTCTCGATACTAACTGGCGTGACAAGAGTCCTGCAGAGCGCCACCGCGCCATGACCTGGATGCAACGCCTCAAGCGAGTCTTCAATATTGATATTGAAGTCTGCGAACACTGCGGCGGTCACGTCAAAGTGATTGCCAGCATCGAAGATCCGAAGGTCATTGAGCAGATTCTCAAGCATCTGAAACAGAAAACAGCCAAGGCGAATGCCGCCAAGCAGCGTGAGCTGCCACCAGAACGAGCGCCGCCACTGACTCCCAGCCTGTTCGATCCATCACAGAGTCGTCTCTTTGACTGACGACCCCAAATCCAACACTGCTCAACACTGCCAACTTTTAAACGGGGCGGTGGGGCAGTTTGTATCTCTCGAGCTATCAGGCTAGAGATTTTACCGCCAAATCGAACCTTATTAGAGCGGTTTAGGCTGGACCGGCAGTTAAAATTGGGGCTTGAGCGGTAAACGAGTGAGGGAATTTCAGGTAAGATACTTCGGATGAGGAGCAAAAAGGTGGTTTATACTTCCTATACCCAACGCCAACCCCATGCCGCCGGGCAGCGCGCCTTTGGGGGTCTTGGCGTCGAACAAGATCAAGTCCGCCGCCCCGGCATAGGCTGCGGCGCGTGCGACATCGCTGGCGCTGGCGACGGGCAGCGCCTTCCACACCGGCTTGCCAAACCGCGCGCGCAACTGGGCCACGCGTTCGGGCGATTCCGAACCGTGCAGCTGCAGCGCGTTCAGCTTGGCTGCCACCAGTGCGTCGGCGATGACAGCATCATCCGCATCGACGAACAAACCGACCATGGCGATCTGGCCAGCTGCGCGCGATGTCAAAGCGCCCGCGACATTCGACGTAACCGCACGGGGCGACGCTGGATAGAACACCAACCCGGCATAGTCCGCCCGCGCCGCGATGGTCGCATCGAGCGCCTCGGGTGTGCTGATCCCGCAAATCTTGATTTTCGCGGGCATGCGGTCAGTCGGGGTTCTGGATCAGCCGCACCAGCGTGCAGTCGGGATCGATCAGGTAGCCGATCCTCAGGCCGCTCGCCTCCAGTTGCGGAGCTTTGAAGCGCGGCCAGCCGGTGCTTTTTTCCTCGGCTCCCGCCGCGTTCACCAATGCCACCATGGCATCGAGATCATCCAACCGCAGGCAACAGCCGAACGAGCTCGTAGCTGGGTCGAGGTCAGGATAGGGGAAGAATTCGAGCTGCAAACCGCCGCGCTGCAGGATCATCCAGCCGCGATCCTTCCAACTCGTCGCAAAGCCCAGCTTCGCATAAAACGCCTCTGTCACATCGAAATCGCGCGATGGCAGATTGGGGGTGACGTGGTCAGCCATGGCTCAGCGCAGCTTGTCGGCCATGCGGGCCGTATGAGTGATTGCGGCGCGGCTATCGGGGGCGGAATGGCTCATCACGATCATGCTGGCCTTGGGGAACGCCGCACCAAACGCGCGCGCTGACGCGGCGTAGTGCTCAGTGTCGGCATCACCGAGATTGCCGAGCGACTTGGCCTTGCTGTCCTTGATCAGGCAGCCACCAAAAGCGATGTCGGTGCCGTCGATCCCAACGGTGATATTGTCACTGGTGTGGCCGGGGCCGGGGTAAAATACCTTGAGCGGGCCAAAGTTGGGCGCGGTTGCTGGTTCGACCCAGCCATTGGCGGCGAAAGTCAGGCTGTGTTGCGCCGCAACCATCCCCTCTTGCGGGGCAAGCTGGTTCGACAACGCATTGGCATAAGTCGCAATCCCCGCCGCATGCAGCGCGTCCATACCGCCCATCTTGTCCTGATGCGCGTGAGTCACCACCGCCAGCGCGACCGGCAGGTTGATCTCCTGCTTGATCCAGTTGAGGATCTGGGCGGTCTGGTCATCGGTCCAGGCGGTATCGACCACCAGCACGCGGCCGCCATCCCTGACGATCAAACCGTTGGAAGCGACTGCCCCGAAACCCGGCATGTCGAGATAGGAAGTGTGCTGCCAGACATTCGGTGCGAGCTGGCGGAAAACCAGATCGCCAAACCGTTGGTCGCCAGTTTCCATTTGCTGGCCAATCGTCGGGCGGATTTCACCGGGCATGCACCCGCTCAGCATCAATGCAGCGGCTAATGCGGTGCTCAGCTTCGCGACCGGGTGCATAATATTGGGCAATTCCATCAAGTTTTCCTTTTATTCAGCATTAAAAACCCCGCAAATGCGAGGCCTAGTAAATAGATGATCTTAATTTGGTTCACTGTAGCAAAAATATGGGGCGAATTCAAACATGAGGTGCGACAGTTTCAAAAGCCATATGATAATCAACAAGCTGAGCAAATTTCTCTAATGGTGTAAGCCAATCTAACGCCTTTCTAGGACGAGTATTCAGTGACATGGCAACTTGATTTAAATAATGCTGATCTGCTGGCAATCAGGGGCATCGGTACGACTGGGCATCATCTTTCCCGTTCTTTTATATGCAGGAAGAACCTGCATTCTCAAGCGCACTCGATGCCTTCCAAAAAGCAGGTAATACTGTCATTGGCAATGACGTTTGGATCGGCTCTGAGGCAATGGTCATGCCCGGAATCAAGATCGGGCACGGTGCGGTGATAGGCAGCCGCTCGTTGGTGACAAAAGATGTGGAGCCTTACGCTATCGTTGGCGGCAATCCCGCTAAGAAGATTAAGAAACGCTTCACCGATGAGGAAATTTCATTGCTTCTGGAGATGGAGTGGTGGAATTGGTCACTGGAGAAGATCAAAGCGGCAATGCCCATGCTGTGCTCGTCTAATATTGTTGGCCTGCACAAGTATTGGCTCGAGTTTGCCGTCTAACAATTCAATCAAGCCGATGCCGCTTCGCGGCACGGCTTATTTCAGGCGTTATGCAGCCAAATCCCAACAATTAAGGGTCTTAAAATGGTAAAAGATTGGATTCCCATCTCTCATGATAATTACAAGCAGGTGCAAGGACCGTTCTATCATGGAACCAAAGCCAATTTGGCGATTGGTGACTTGCTAACCACAGGGTTCATCTCTCATTTCGAGGACGGTCGTATTCTTAAGCACATCTACTTTTCAGCCTTGATGGAGCCAGCAGTTTGGGGAGCTGAACTTGCTATGTCACTGTCTGGCCTCGAGGGTCGCGGCTACATATACATAGTTGAGCCAACAGGACCGTTCGAAGACGATCCGAATCTTACGAACAAAAGATTTCCCGGTAATCCAACACAGTCCTATAGAACCTGCGAACCCTTGAGAATTGTTGGCGTTGTTGAAGACTGGGAGGGGCATCCTGTTGAATTAATAAGGGGAATGTTGGATTCGTTGGAGGACTTAAAGCGCCGTGGTTTACACGTCATTGAAGACTAGTCCTTTGCATAACAAAGCCATCAAACCGGACGCCAGAGATTCCGCGCCTGTTGCGCATGGCTTCGCCATTTTATGCGCAATAGGCGCGCCACCCTGTCGCCGTTTATGGCGGCGTTAGATGCACTAAGCACATAATTGCTCACAGCCAAACTATCAGGTCAAGTCTGCTTTTATTATTTTTAAGCGTGCATAATAAGCCCTACACAAATTGGGAGATATATCATGAAAGGCTGGCTTTTTCTTGTTATCGCAATAGTTGGCGAAGTAATCGCAACATCCGCATTAAAATCTAGCGAGGGCTTTACTAAGCTTGCCCCTTCCGCCGTTGTCATAATCGGTTATGGCATCGCATTTTATTTTCTTTCTCTGGTTCTGAAATCCATCCCTGTCGGTGTTGCTTATGCAGTCTGGTCGGGACTCGGCGTCGTCATAATTACAGCCATTGCCTGGTTGCTTCATGGGCAAAAGCTTGATGCGTGGGGCTTTGTAGGTATGGGGCTCATAATTGCTGCCTTTTTGCTCGCCCGATCCCCATCGTGGAAGTCGCTGCGGAGGCCGACGCCATGGTGACGGTGTTCGGCATTCTGAATCTCACCGAGGACTCCTTCTTCGATGAGAGCCGGCGGCTAGACCCCGCCGGCGCTGTCACCGCGGCGATCGAAATGCTGCGAGTCGGATCAGACGTCGTGGATGTCGGACCGGCCGCCAGCCATCCGGACGCGAGGCCTGTATCGCCGGCCGATGAGATCAGACGTATTGCGCCGCTCTTAGACGCCCTGTCCGATCAGATGCACCGTGTTTCAATCGACAGCTTCCAACCGGAAACCCAGCGCTATGCGCTCAAGCGCGGCGTGGGCTACCTGAACGATATCCAAGGATTTCCTGACCCTGCGCTCTATCCCGATATTGCTGAGGCGGACTGCAGGCTGGTGGTTATGCACTCAGCGCAGCGGGATGGCATCGCCACCCGCACCGGTCACCTTCGACCCGAAGACGCGCTCGACGAGATTGTGCGGTTCTTCGAGGCGCGGGTTTCCGCCTTGCGACGGAGCGGGGTCGCTGCCGACCGGCTCATCCTCGATCCGGGGATGGGATTTTTCTTGAGCCCCGCACCGGAAACATCGCTGCACGTGCTGTCGAACCTTCAAAAGCTGAAGTCGGCGTTGGGGCTTCCGCTATTGGTCTCGGTGTCGCGGAAATCCTTCTTGGGCGCCACCGTTGGCCTTCCTGTAAAGGATCTGGGTCCAGCGAGCCTTGCGGCGGAACTTCACGCGATCGGCAATGGCGCTGACTACGTCCGCACCCACGCGCCTGGAGATCTGCGAAGCGCAATCACCTTCTCGGAAACCCTCGCGAAATTTCGCAGTCGCGACGCCAGAGACCGAGGGTTAGATCATGCCTAGCATTCACCTTCCGGCCGCCCGCTAGCGGACCCTGGTCAGGTTCCGCGAAGGTGGGCGCAGACATGCTGGGCTCGTCAGGATCAAACTGCACTATGAGGCGGCGGTTCATACCGCGCCAGGGGAGCGAATGGACAGCGAGGAGCCTCCGAACGTTCGGGTCGCCTGCTCGGGTGATATCGACGAGGTTGTGCGGCTGATGCACGACGCTGCGGCGTGGATGTCCGCCAAGGGAACGCCCGCCTGGGACGTCGCGCGGATCGACCGGACATTCGCGGAGACCTTCGTCCTGAGATCCGAGCTCCTAGGGATCGCCTCAGAAAACGGAAAATAAAGCACGCTAAGCCGTAAGTAAGCGTGCTCCTGTGAAAGCCACAGCTAAAACTGCGTAGTACACATAGAGGTATTTTTTTCTAGATTTATATCGAATTTCGTTATCGAATTTCGCTTATTATTGATCAACTCGTTGCAGATCATGAAGGCGAAAGTATGACGAATAACCCTACCGATGACAGCAGACCATGGTCGGTCTTTCTTATTTTTCTGCGGCTTGGATTGACATCTTTTGGCGGCCCCATTGCGCACTTGGGCTACTTCCGCGCCGAATTTGTCACACGGCGGCGCTGGCTCTCCGAACGGAGCTATGCTGACTTGGTCGCGCTTTGTCAGTTCTTGCCAGGGCCTGCAAGCAGCCAGGTCGGCATAGCGGTAGGACTGTCTCGGGCTGGATACAGCGGGGCGCTGGCTGCTTGGGCTGGCTTCACGCTGCCGTCTGCCATAGCCTTGATCCTTTTTGCGCTCGGCATCTCCAGCTATGGCGATTACGTCTCGCAGGGCGCGTTGCATGGCTTAAAAGTGGTGGCTGTGGCCGTGGTCGCTCAAGCAGTATGGGGCATGGCGCGTAACCTATGCACGGATGGGCTGCGAGTCACCATCATGGCAATTGCTACCTGCGTCGTTTTACTTGTGCCGTCCGCGTGGGGACAGGTTGGCGTGATTGCTATCGCAGGCATCGCAGGCCGGTTATTGTTCAAGCCAGCGAAAGTTGTTGAGCATGACCCCCTACCTATCACGGTCAGTCACCGGGCCGGCGTGCTTTGGCTCTCGCTGTTCTTTGTCTTGCTGATTGGCCTGCCGGTGTTGGCCGAACTGATGCCAAGTCAAACCATGGCAATGGTGGATTCCTTCTATCGTGTCGGATCACTGGTGTTCGGCGGTGGTCACGTTGTGCTGCCATTACTGCAAGCCGAAGTGGTGCCCTCCGGCTGGGTCAACAATGAATCCTTTCTCGCGGGGTACGGGGCAGCTCAAGCGGTGCCCGGCCCTTTGTTCACGTTCGCCGCGTTTCTTGGTGCCTCGATGAACACCGCCCCGTCGGGCTGGATCGGCGGCATTGTGTGTCTGCTGGCTATCTTCGCGCCCTCGTTCTTGCTGGTCGTCGGATCAATGCCATTTTGGGAGCGTTTGCGCCGCAATACAGGCATCCAAGCTGCGCTGGCCGGGATCAATGCCGCTGTAGTCGGCTTGCTGCTGGCCGCGCTGTATCAGCCTGTATGGACTAGCGCCATCTTTCAGCCGCAAGACTTCGGCTTGGCATTAGTTGCCCTTGTCGCACTTATGTTCTGGAAGCTCCCGCCGTGGCTGGTTGTCCTCGGTAGCGGTGCAGCTGGGTGGCTGTTGAGCGTCGCTCTGTGAGGCACAAAAAATGACTGACAAAGACCTCTACGGCGGTTTGATCCGCCTGCACATCCTTCACCATGCAGCCGAGGAACCTGTCTTTGGGCTGGGGATCATCGAAGAGCTACGCCGACACGGCTACGAGATGAGCGCTGGCACCGTGTACCCGATGCTGCACGGCCTGGAAAAAAAAGGCTATCTGACCTCACGCCACGAACGCACCGGGCGACGTGAACGGCGTGTTTATGACATCACTGAACAAGGCAGAACTGCACTTGCTGATGCGAAAACAAAGGTCAAGGAGCTGTTCGGAGAGTTGGTAGAAGGTGGTTGAGTTTTTGCTTCTATGTCAGGTTGAGCTATACCCTAACTGGATTGTCATTTTCAGAAGACGACTGCACCAGTTGATTGGGCGTAATGGCTGTTGTGCAGCCAGCTCCTGACAGTTCAATATCAGAAGTGATCTGCACCAATCTCGACTATGCTCAATACTCGTGTGGGCTCTGTTGCAAAAATCGTGAAGCTTGAGCATGCTTGGCGGAGATTGGACGGACGGAACGATGACGGATTTCAAGTGGCGCCATTTCCAGGGTGATGTGATCCTGTGGGCGGTGCGCTGGTATTGTCGCTATCCGATCAGCTATCGCGACCTTGAGGAAATGCTGGCGGAACGCGGCATTTCGGTCGACCATACGACGATCTATCGCTGGGTCCAGTGCTACGCCCCGGAGATGGAGAAGCGGCTGCGCTGGTTCTGGCGGCGTGGCTTTGATCCGAGCTGGCGCCTGGATGAAACCTACGTCAAGGTGCGGGGCAAGTGGACCTACCTGTACCGGGCAGTCGACAAGCGGGGCGACACGATCGATTTCTACCTGTCGCCGACCCGCAGCGCCAAGGCAGCGAAGCGGTTCCTGGGCAAGGCCCTGCGAGGCCTGAAGCACTGGGAAAAGCCTGCCACGCTCAATACCGACAAAGCGCCGAGCTATGGTGCAGCGATCACCGAATTGAAGCGCGAAGGAAAGCTGGACCGGGAGACGGCCCACCGGCAGGTGAAGTATCTCAATAACGTGATCGAGGCCGATCACGGAAAGCTCAAGATACTGATCAAGCCGGTGCGCGGTTTCAAATCGATCCCCACGGCCTATGCCACGATCAAGGGATTCGAAGTCATGCGAGCCCTGCGCAAAGGACAGGCTCGCCCCTGGTGCCTGCAGCCCGGCATCAGGGGCGAGGTGCGCCTTGTGGAGAGAGCTTTTGGCATTGGGCCCTCGGCGCTGACGGAGGCCATGGGCATGCTCAACCACCATTTCGCAGCAGCCGCCTGATCGGCGCAGAGCGACAGCCTACCTCTGACTGCCGCCAATCTTTGCAACAGAGCCCGCCGTGCTAGTCTGCTCGGTGATGGTGGAGTGAAGCCAACCCGCAATCGGGTTATGAATCTGCATCGCGATTCGCAATCAGCTGTCTCTTGAGCATGTCGAACTCCTGCGATGTTATCTCGCCGTGCTCGTGCTGCTACACCAACTTGTCCAACTCATCCGCCACACCGCTCCCCACCACCTGCGATGGCCAGGTTGTTTGCTGGGCGCATTGGCGGAGTATCGTCTCGACCCGGGACACCCACACCGGCACAACCTTACGGGAGTGATTCACTGTCAAAGAATCGGCCCGGTGCTCTGACGCAAGTATCGGGATGGTCACCATTTGTAAGCCGTAGACCTGAGTGGTGATCAAGACTTCGATACCACCGACCGTACCGGTACTAATCGACGACGGTCGTGTTCGTCGCCTGCCGCAGGGACTCTGCACACCTCCGTTTACGCATGTGCCTGGAGGAGTTGGAAATCGTCGTGTTCGGGAAACATTAAACACAGGATGGCAGCGATCTGAGCCAGCACATGATCAGCTAGCTCACCATCCGGATCGACGGCCCACTGCATCGTCGCGCCAGCGATGACCGAGTGCAGGAGCAACTCAGCTGCCGCAGGAGCACCTGGGGGCAGTCGCTTGCGGATCCCCTCCACCACCGCGCGGTTCCGCTGGATCGCAAGCGTGCGTAGCTCCGGCACCTGGAGCTCGTACCAGGAGATGAGATAGTTCACCGAGAAGTCGTTGCGAGTGTTCATGCTCCGAACGAGCACCTGCAAAAATTCCCAGAGCCCTTGCGGCCCTGCGCCTATCGGTATCGCATTCAGGTAATGCCGCACCTGCTCGACGCCGCGCTCCATCATCCTCACCAGCAGCGTATCGCGGTTGGTGAAGCGCTGGATTAACGCTGCGCGGGAGAGCCCCACCTCCTTTGCTACTCCGCTGAGCGTGAACTCTATGGGACCGCAACGCTTCAGCACTACGGTGGCGGCCTCGAGTACCTCGTCATCGGACTTGAGCTTGGGGCGGGGCATCAGTGTTCACCTTCTGTATGGGTTGGGGCGGAGGCTGTGGCTGCCGCCGCCATTGTAGCAAATTGAAGACGGAGCGAGAGTAGAGCCACGAGCCCCGCAAACACGGCCGATACAACGAGGCCAGGGAGCGGACCAGCAAGGTCGACAAACGCGCCGGCCGCAAGCATAACCATGGGCGAGGCTGACAGCATCACCGCCGAGACCGTGCCGAGTACCCGGCCGAGAAGTTCTGGCGGCGTGCGGTTGTAGATGGCAGCGTTGAGAATGGGAGAGACTGAGCCGGTCAGCAGTCCCACGAGCGCGCCCAACAACATCAGCACCGGCACGCCTGGCAACTGTGAAAGCAGAAGCGAGCCCACCGCAGAGCCACAAAATGCCACCGCCAGCCAGTTCTGCGCTGATATCCGGGCGCCGACCGACGCATGAATGGCAATGCCAAGGAGACCACCAGCCCCCATCATTGAGGAGAACAGCCCGAGCTCTGCTACTTGGCGTCCTGCATCTACAAACAGCGCAGGCATGATGACGCTGCCGTTGGCGCCAACGATGCCCACGAAGATCATCACTATACCAAAGAGAGGGCGCAGCAGGGGTTCGCTCCAGAGAAAAGCGACGCCGGCGCGCATGGAGAGAGTCGCCGTCGTGGTCATCGTCCGAGCGGCACGCGCGGGAAGCACCCACGCGCCGAGCAGACCTGCAAGGACGGAGCAGAACGCCGTCAGCCCGAGCGTTGGCGCAGCGCCAAGCAGGCCGATTGCGGCCCCCCCAAGGGCCGGGCCACCTAGAATCGCGACGTTCCCGATCACCGCTTTCAGTGACGAGACGCGCTCAACGGAGAGCCCGGCGACGTGGCCGAGTTTGGGCAGCTCACTGTCCTGCGCGGCCATACCGGGTGCGTCGAACGCGGCACCGAGCACCACGCAAGCGATCAGCCCAGTGTTCGAGAGGGCGCCAACGGCATCGAGCAGTGGGATGCTCGCCATGGCCACGCCGCCCACCACACCCGAGATCAATGCGACGGGCGCGCGCCCGAACCGATCGACGAGGCCACCACCAACCCACGCGCCGATGATGGTCGCGATGACGCTGCTAGCGGCCGTGGCGCCCGCCCAGGCCGCGCTCTTTGTATGAGACAGGACGAACCATGGAAGCGCGAGGGCCGCCACCGCGTTGCCGATCCGGAAGAGAAAGGTCGCCGCGAACAGCGTCGCGAGCGGGCTATATCGACGTTCGCTCATTCCGCTGCGGCGAGCTGCGCCTTCGCCGCAGCGAGGTACTCTTCGTTACCCGAGTCGAGGGCGAAGAGTGCGTAGGTGACCGCCCCGAACGCAAGGCGCTCCGCGATGTGGTGGGCGAGCCGCGGCCACACCCGGCCACCGGCCGCTTCATACGTGAGGAGGAGCTTCGCGAGCCCCTCTTCACCAAAGACCATAAGGTGCGCGGCCATGTCGATGGCAGGGTCATCAACGCGGGCCTCGCTCCAGTCGATCATCCCGCTGACGCGCTCCGTGTTGTCGATGAGCACATGGCCCACGTAGAGATCGCCATGCACCACCACGGAGAAATCTGGCCACGACGAATCGTCGTCGAGCCAGCGCTGCCACCGGTGGAGGCGCTTGTCGTTCACCACGAACTCGCGTCGGACGCGGTCAACGTCGTCGGCCACCTTCTGACGGGCCTGCGTCGGTGTACGGATGAGCATCCCCGCATCCACGGCGGCGGAAATGGGGACGGCATGCAGGGCGGCGAGCGCGGTCGCGAAGCTCTCCGCGAAGACCTCCGAGTCCTGCGGCACGACCCAGTCGGGCGTGGACGAACCAGGCTGGATGACCATCGCAGTCGAGTCTTCGAGCATGGGATAGGCAACGAGCTCGGCGTTGGCCACGCGCCAGTCCGGCACCGCGAACGGCAGGCGATTCTTGAGCATTGCCAGCACCCGCGCCTCTGGTTCGACCTTCGCGCTTACCTCGGCTCGGCGCGGGATGCGCAGCACCCACCGACGTCCATCGTCGACGGTGGCGATCACGATCCTATAGTCGAGCCCAAGCTCATTGACAGTCAGCGGGCCATGGAGCTTGAGCCCATGTCGGGCTGCAAGTGCGTACAGTTGGGAGGTATCGGCGGTCGTGACTACGGTCATGATTCACTCCTGAGGGCTTGACGGGTTTAGCCACCTAAATGTAACAGTCACGTCGGTTATATTCAATCCGGCACTGTTGCAAAGTTAGCGATGAGGCAGCCTTTTGTCTTATTCAAAGGCCTTACATTTCAAAAACTCTGCTTACCAGGCGCATTTCGCCCAGGGGATCACCATAATAAAATGCTGAGGCCTGGCCTTTGCGTAGTGCACGCATCACCTCAATACCTTTGATGGTGGCGTAAGCCGTCTTCATGGATTTAAATCCCAGCGTGGCGCCGATTATCCGTTTCAGTTTGCCATGATCGCATTCAATCACGTTGTTCCGGTACTTAATCTGTCGGTGTTCAACGTCAGACGGGCACCGGCCTTCGCGTTTGAGCAGAGCAAGCGCGCGACCATAGGCGGGCGCTTTATCCGTGTTGATGAATCGCGGGATCTGCCACTTCTTCACGTTGTTGAGGATTTTACCCAGAAACCGGTATGCAGCTTTGCTGTTACGACGGGAGGAGAGATAAAAATCGACAGTGCGGCCCCGGCTGTCGACGGCCCGGTACAGATACGCCCAGCGGCCATTGACCTTCACGTAGGTTTCATCCATGTGCCACGGGCAAAGATCGGAAGGGTTACGCCAGTACCAGCGCAGCCGTTTTTCCATTTCAGGCGCATAACGCTGAACCCAGCGGTAAATCGTGGAGTGATCGACATTCACTCCGCGTTCAGCCAGCATCTCCTGCAGCTCACGGTAACTGATGCCGTATTTGCAGTACCAGCGTACGGCCCACAGAATGATGTCACGCTGAAAATGCCGGCCTTTGAATGGGTTCATGTGCAGCTCCATCAGCAAAAGGGGATGATAAGTTTATCACCACCGACTATTTGCAACAGTGCCGTTTACTCATATATACTTTAGATTGATTTAAAACTTCATTTTTAATTTAAAAGGATCTAGGTGAAGATCCTTTTTGATAATCTCATGACCAAAATCCCTTAACGTGAGTTTTCGTTCCACTGAGCGTCAGACCCCGTATAGTGTTTTGCAGTTTAGAGGAGATATCGCGATGCATACGCGGAAGGCAATAACGGAGGCGCTTCAAAAACTCGGAGTCCAAACCGGTGACCTCTTGATGGTGCATGCCTCACTTAAAGCGATTGGTCCGGTCGAAGGAGGAGCGGAGACGGTCGTTGCCGCGTTACGCTCCGCGGTTGGGCCGACTGGCACTGTGATGGGATACGCGTCGTGGGACCGATCACCCTACGAGGAGACTCTGAATGGCGCTCGGCTGGATGACGAAGCCCGCCGTACCTGGCTGCCGTTCGATCCCGCAACAGCCGGGACTTACCGTGGGTTCGGCCTGCTGAATCAATTTCTGGTTCAAGCCCCCGGCGCGCGGCGCAGCGCGCACCCCGATGCATCGATGGTCGCGGTTGGTCCGCTGGCTGAAACGCTGACGGAGCCTCACGAACTCGGTCACGCCTTGGGGGAAGGATCGCCCGTCGAGCGGTTCGTTCGCCTTGGCGGGAAGGCCCTGCTGTTGGGTGCGCCGCTAAACTCCGTTACCGCATTGCACTACGCCGAGGCGGTTGCCGATATCCCCAACAAACGGTGGGTGACGTATGAGATGCCGATGCTTGGAAGAGACGGTGAAGTCGCCTGGAAAACGGCATCGGATTACGATTCAAACGGCATTCTCGATTGCTTTGCTATCGAAGGAAAGCCGGATGCGGTTGAAACTATAGCAAATGCTTACGTGAAGCTCGGTCGCCATCGAGAAGGTGTCGTGGGCTTTGCTCAGTGCTACCTGTTCGACGCGCAGGACATCGTGACGTTCGGCGTCACCTATCTTGAGAAGCATTTCGGAACCACTCCGATCGTGCCTCCGCACGAGGCCGTCGAGCGCTCTTGCGAGCCTTCAGGTTAGAGGCCGTCGACAATGATAATCTGGATCAACGGACCTTTCGGCGCCGGAAAGACGACGCTCGCTAAGCGGCTGCGCGATCGGCGTTCCAAATCGCTGATCTTTGACCCCGAGGAAATCGGGTTCGTGGTGAAAGAAACGGTCCCCATGCCAGCGAGCGGAGACTATCAGGATCTCCCCTTGTGGAGGGGACTTACGATCGCGGCGGTCAGGGAGATTCGAAGGAATTACTCGCAGGACATCATCATCCCAATGACGCTCGTGCACCCGGACTATCTGACTGAGATACTCGACGGGGTAAGGCGGATGGCACTGTTGCAAATAGTCGGTGGTGATAAACTTATCATCCCCTTTTGCTGATGGAGCTGCACATGAACCCATTCAAAGGCCGGCATTTTCAGCGTGACATCATTCTGTGGGCCGTACGCTGGTACTGCAAATACGGCATCAGTTACCGTGAGCTGCAGGAGATGCTGGCTGAACGCGGAGTGAATGTCGATCACTCCACGATTTACCGCTGGGTTCAGCGTTATGCGCCTGAAATGGAAAAACGGCTGCGCTGGTACTGGCGTAACCCTTCCGATCTTTGCCCGTGGCACATGGATGAAACCTACGTGAAGGTCAATGGCCGCTGGGCGTATCTGTACCGGGCCGTCGACAGCCGGGGCCGCACTGTCGATTTTTATCTCTCCTCCCGTCGTAACAGCAAAGCTGCATACCGGTTTCTGGGTAAAATCCTCAACAACGTGAAGAAGTGGCAGATCCCGCGATTCATCAACACGGATAAAGCGCCCGCCTATGGTCGCGCGCTTGCTCTGCTCAAACGCGAAGGCCGGTGCCCGTCTGACGTTGAACACCGACAGATTAAGTACCGGAACAACGTGATTGAATGCGATCATGGCAAACTGAAACGGATAATCGGCGCCACGCTGGGATTTAAATCCATGAAGACGGCTTACGCCACCATCAAAGGTATTGAGGTGATGCGTGCACTACGCAAAGGCCAGGCCTCAGCATTTTATTATGGTGATCCCCTGGGCGAAATGCGCCTGGTAAGCAGAGTTTTTGAAATGTAAGGCCTTTGAATAAGACAAAAGGCTGCCTCATCGCTAACTTTGCAACAGTGCCAATTTATGAGTAAAGGATTATGTCCACGATAAGCACCTGGGTCGATTCCTGGGAGGCGGCCATGAGGGTAGGGAAGCGCCGTCCCGTCAAGTCAGCGTAATGCTCTGCCAGTGTTACAACCAATTAACCAATTCTGATTAGAAAAACTCATCGAGCATCAAATGAAACTGCAATTTATTCATATCAGGATTATCAATACCATATTTTTGAAAAAGCCGTTTCTGTAATGAAGGAGAAAACTCACCGAGGCAGTTCCATAGGATGGCAAGATCCTGGTATCGGTCTGCGATTCCGACTCGTCCAACATCAATACAACCTATTAATTTCCCCTCGTCAAAAATAAGGTTATCAAGTGAGAAATCACCATGAGTGACGACTGAATCCGGTGAGAATGGCAAAAGCTTATGCATTTCTTTCCAGACTTGTTCAACAGGCCAGCCATTACGCTCGTCATCAAAATCACTCGCATCAACCAAACCGTTATTCATTCGTGATTGCGCCTGAGCGAGACGAAATACGCGATCGCTGTTAAAAGGACAATTACAAACAGGAATCGAATGCAACCGGCGCAGGAACACTGCCAGCGCATCAACAATATTTTCACCTGAATCAGGATATTCTTCTAATACCTGGAATGCTGTTTTCCCGGGGATCGCAGTGGTGAGTAACCATGCATCATCAGGAGTACGGATAAAATGCTTGATGGTCGGAAGAGGCATAAATTCCGTCAGCCAGTTTAGTCTGACCATTTCATCTGTAACATCATTGGCAACGCTACCTTTGCCATGTTTCAGAAACAACTCTGGCGCATCGGGCTTCCCATACAATCGATAGATTGTCGCACCTGATTGCCCGACATTATCGCGAGCCCATTTATACCCATATAAATCAGCATCCATGTTGGAATTTAATCGCGGCCTCGAGCAAGACGTTTCCCGTTGAATATGGCTCATAACACCCCTTGTATTACTGTTTATGTAAGCAGACAGTTTTATTGTTCATGATGATATATTTTTATCTTGTGCAATGTAACATCAGAGGGCACTGTTGCAAATAGTCGGTGGTGATAAACTTATCATCCCCTTTTGCTGATGGAGCTGCACATGAACCCATTCAAAGGCCGGCATTTTCAGCGTGACATCATTCTGTGGGCCGTACGCTGGTACTGCAAATACGGCATCAGTTACCGTGAGCTGCAGGAGATGCTGGCTGAACGCGGAGTGAATGTCGATCACTCCACGATTTACCGCTGGGTTCAGCGTTATGCGCCTGAAATGGAAAAACGGCTGCGCTGGTACTGGCGTAACCCTTCCGATCTTTGCCCGTGGCACATGGATGAAACCTACGTGAAGGTCAATGGCCGCTGGGCGTATCTGTACCGGGCCGTCGACAGCCGGGGCCGCACTGTCGATTTTTATCTCTCCTCCCGTCGTAACAGCAAAGCTGCATACCGGTTTCTGGGTAAAATCCTCAACAACGTGAAGAAGTGGCAGATCCCGCGATTCATCAACACGGATAAAGCGCCCGCCTATGGTCGCGCGCTTGCTCTGCTCAAACGCGAAGGCCGGTGCCCGTCTGACGTTGAACACCGACAGATTAAGTACCGGAACAACGTGATTGAATGCGATCATGGCAAACTGAAACGGATAATCGGCGCCACGCTGGGATTTAAATCCATGAAGACGGCTTACGCCACCATCAAAGGTATTGAGGTGATGCGTGCACTACGCAAAGGCCAGGCCTCAGCATTTTATTATGGTGATCCCCTGGGCGAAATGCGCCTGGTAAGCAGAGTTTTTGAAATGTAAGGCCTTTGAATAAGACAAAAGGCTGCCTCATCGCTAACTTTGCAACAGTGCCCTTGATATCTAGTATGACGTCTGTCGCACCTGCTTGATCGCGGCCGCGATAGCTAGATCGCGTTGCTCCTCTTCTCCATCCGCGTTCCAAGCTGCGGAAAGGCACCCATAAGCGTACGCCTGGTCGAGCAGGCGACGCGGATCGACGTCCAGCGCACGAGAGAATGCGTCCGCCATCTGTGCAATGCGTCTAGGATCGAGACAAAGGTCGTCTCTGTCAGCCGGATCGTAGAACATATTGGCGGCGCCAAAGCCCACTTCACCGACCAGACCGACGGGATCTATCACCAGCCAGCCGCGACTGGAGAACATGATGTTTTCATGATGCAGATCGCCATGTAGCCCACGCAGTTCCGAGGCATTGCTCATCATTTGATCGGCTATAATCGCCGCGTGGACGTAGTCAGTTTGACAACCTGCGTTTTGATCATCGCGCGCCCGCTGAAACAAAGCTGCAAAGCGATCCCGGATCGGGAGAAGGGCAGAAGGCAGGGGTTCCTCAGATGCGGCATACAGCTTCGCCATTAGTTCCGCTGCAATTTCGGTCGCCTGGTAGTCGCCGTGCTCGGCAACGATGTGAGAGAGCATTCGCTCCCCGGCATATTCGAGCAACATCAGATTGTTCTCACGACCGAGCAACCGGACTGCTCCCCTCCCATTGCGCCATACCAGATAGTCGGCCCCGCGCAGTTCATCAGCAATGTCTTCTATAGGTTTCAATCCCTTGACGATTGCAGGAGTCCCGTCTGGCAATGAAACTTTCCAAACGAGGCTGGAAAAGGTGTCCGCAATGAGAACAGGTTGCGAAACGTGCCAATGAGCAGGAAAAACAGGCGGCATGAACATCAACCCCAAGTCAGAGGGTCCAATCGCAGATAGAAGGCAAGGCGTTCGCGGTCGGGGGCTTCGATCCCCAATACATTGAATAGGACAGCGAAGGCGCGCTCTGCTTCATCTGGCGCTGCCCAGTTCTCTTCGGCGTTAGCAATCATGAGTGCCAAATCGGCATAGCGATCTGCTGTTCCGAGCCGCCCAAGGTCGATCAGACCCGTGCATTGAAGAGTTTTAGGGTCCACCATGAAGTTCGGCATGCAGGGATCACCATGGCAAACAACCATATCGGTGCGCTCTTGGTCGAGCCGCACCGGTAGCTCTCGTTCGACACGAGCCAAAAGATCGAGCTGCGGCGTACTCTTGTCCTCGTCCGGTAAGAAGTCGGGATTGACGGCATTGCGGGACACCACATCAACGGCGCGTCCGAACATTCGCGACAGCCTGCGCTCAAACGGACATTGATCAACCGATAGGCTGTGAACAGCGCCAAGTTGCTGCCCCATTGACGGCCACGCTTTGAGCAAATCCGCTCCAGACAGATCAGCCGCCGGTACTCCCGGAATTGCCGTTATCACCAAGCATGCACCCTCCTGTTCCTCCTGCCAGTTGATGACCTCGGGGCAAGCCACACCTCGACCTTTGAGCCAAATGAGGCGGTCACGCTCTCCAGCGAGCTCACCGCGGCGGGAAGCAGGTGCGATTTTCGCGAAGGCATGCCCGTCACCACGTCGAAAAACAAAATCACCAGATTCTCCGCCTCTGACAGGCAACCAGTCAGAATGCGATTCACCAAAAAAAATATTAGTTCGATTCAATGGAGGTTCCTTCAGTTTTCTGATGAAGCGCGAATATAGAGAAATATCCCGAATGTGCAGTTAACGAATTCTTGCGGTTTCTTTCAGCGCCGCCAATACCGCCAGCCCGTCGCGCAAGGGGCGCGGCTCGTGTGTGCGGATGAAGTCAGCTCCACCTGCGGCGGCGGCAAGCTCTGCAGCGAGTGTCGCGGCCCCGACATCCCCCGGACCACGGCCTGTGAGCGCGCGCAGAAAGGATTTGCGCGAAACAGACAGAAGCACCGGCAAATCGAAGCGCAGCCGCAATTCATCGAACCGCGCCAGCACCGAGAGCGAGGTTTCGGGAGCAGCCCCCAGAAAAAACCCCATGCCGGGATCAAGGACAAGGCGGTTGCGTTTGATACCGGCACCCGTCAGCGCCGCGATGCGCGCGTCAAAGAACGCCGCAATGTGATCCATGATGTCGCCAGCGGGTGCCTCGCGCCGATCTGCCTGCCCGTCTTGCACCGAATGCATAACGACGAGTTTGGCAGATGATTTCGCCAATTGCGGATAGAACGCAGCGTCTGGAAAACCGCGAATATCATTGAGATAGGCCACACCACGCGACAAGGCATAGGCTTGCGTCGCGGGTTGATAACTGTCGAGCGAGACGGGAATGCCATCTGCCTTGAGCGCGTCCAGCACCGGCGCGATACGCGCGATTTCTGTGTCGGACGAAACAGGCGCGGCGTCGGGATTGCTGGATGCCGGACCGAGGTCGATCACATCTGCCCCCTCGGCCATCAGCTTACGCGCCTGCGCAATGGCTGCGTCTGGCGCCAGATACCGGCCTCCATCGGAGAAACTGTCCGAGGTTATGTTGACGATGCCGAAAATGATGAGCGATTTATTCATGGGGGCTTCTATAATAATAATAATCGAGCATGAGTCTCATACGGATGCTCGGGTCGAAAGGGAATCCCCAGGCGAGTAACCTGTTTGCGGTGATCCATTAGCTGCAGGAGCAGAATAGCATACATCTGGAAGCAAAGCCAGGAAAGCGGCCTATGGAGCTGTGCGGCAGCGCTCAGTAGGCAATTTTTCAAAATATTGTTAAGCCTTTTCTGAGCATGGTATTTTTCATGGTATTACCAATTAGCAGGAAAATAAGCCATTGAATATAAAAGATAAAAATGTCTTGTTTACAATAGAGTGGGATAAATGGACGCTAAAGAACTGAACCACATGATAGCTGAGGCCTACAGCCGGGATTTGCAAAAGCCTGAGCTGGTATCGTTCAAAGAGGTGAGTCGCTGGGGGCGTAAGTACGGTTTCCCCGTCGTATGCACTCTGGCCGATGAAAGTGAAGAAAAGCAGATCCACTGGGCTGCCAGTTTGCTCATTCAAGTAGCCGGTACTTGGCCGCGAGAAGATATGCCGGAATTGCTCACACCGGAACGGGGCTCCGCGCTGTTCAACGATGCGATGCAGTTATTGGCGAATGGGCTTGGAGCAGCAAATCAATTGCGCTGACAGCACAAACCTTGTCAATAAGCGGCCTTCATGGCCGTTTTTTTGTTTAAAGTTTGTTTTAACAGAACCATAATTAGATATTGCAGTATCATTTTATGATCGCTACAATCTTTCACATGTGAAAGTTTGGGGGTGGTCTTGATCACCTGCGAGAAACCAAAATAGAGGTGGGTATGGCAAAAGTAATCAGCTTCGCCAACCAGAAAGGCGGAGTGGGTAAGAGTACCCTCTGTATCCAGCAGGCCTTTTATCTGGCGTTACAGAAGAAAAAGAAAGTGCTGGTCTTGGATATGGATGGTCAGGGGAACACGTCCTCTCGACTGGCCCCCAGACGAGAGCTTGAGGATGGTGACTACGAGCCCATCCTCACAGGAACCAAAACCGCAGAGCTGTTCGCTTACGAGCTGGACGGCATTGAGGTCATGCACTGCCCTTGCGGTGCAGACCTCATTCATACGCCGAAAAACGACCCGGATCTGTTTGAGATGGAGGCTGTGCCTCTTGACCAGGCCATGAATCCGGCTCGCCATTTGGCTGAGCTGTTTGAGAACTACGACTACGTGCTGATTGATTGTCCGCCTAGCCTCGGCAGAAAGCTGGTGGCAGCGTTGGTGATGTCTACCCATGTGGCATGTCCAGTAAAGCTCTCTGGCTTCGCTGTGGACGGCGTAGAAGGTCTCCTGAACACGATTATTGGTGTGCGCGAGGCGTACAACCAAGATTTGGAGATCCTGGGCATCGTGATCAACGACATGGACCGCTCTGTCAATCACGACAAAGCCCTCAAGTCGCTGGAGAACACAGTTCCGGATCTGTTGTTTGAGAACAAAATTATGCACCGGCCTCCGCTCGATACGGCGACGACTGATGGCATCCCTGTCTGGGAGCTTCGCTATGGACATGTCGCGGCCAAAGAAGTTGAGGCGGTGTTGGAAGAACTATTAGAGAAGGTGGGCTAAGCGATGGCATTGAACAATTTAAAAGGCCTGTCCGAACTTGCTAAAGCCGCCAAAGGCAAGAAAGGCAAAGAGGTTCTTACCGTACCTGTTGACGACGTTGTATCCAAGGTCCAGGTTCGTAAGCGCTTCCGTAACATTGAAGAGCTGGCGGCAACCTTGCTGACCGAAGGGCAGCAGTCTCCGATCATCGTGTTCCCGAAGAACGAAGAAGGCAAGTTCGTCATCCAAAAAGGGGAGCGGCGTTGGAGAGCGTGTAAACACGCTGGTATCGAGACCATTGACTTGGTGGTGAATGATAAGGTCCAGAACAACTTGGACGAGACTGCTGGTGAGCTGATCGAAAACATCCAGCGGGATGACTTGACTCCGGTAGAGATTGCCGAGGCGTTAAACCTGTTTATTGAAGAAGGTTGGAAGCAAAAGGATATTGCTGATCGGCTCGGTAAGAATATCACTTTCGTATCTACGCATCTGTCGTTGCTCAAGCTACCTGACTGTGTGCGTGAGTTATACGATAATGAAGTATGTTCTGATACAGAGACCTTGAATAACCTTCGTCTCTTGTTCGATCTGAATGAAGAAAGATGTCGCGCCGTCTGCGCGGTGGCTATGTCTGACGGGATTACTCGTAAACAAAGCCGTGAGCTGCTGAATGATGCCAAACGTATCAAAGACGAAATGGAAAAAGGCCCACTGACTGGCTCCCACCAGAATGATGAGCTTGGCGCTGGCAACACCGACGAGCAATCCCTCAACTCGGGTGGGGATGGTACGTCGGAACAAACCGGGAATGACGACCTGAACCTTGCCCAGGAGGAACTGGAAGGGGGTAAAAATTCCAATGGTCAGGACGATGATGACGAAGACCCTTTGCGTGATGAAGAGGGTGAGCACAAAGATCCTGTCAAGCAGCCAGATAACAGCGGCAAGGACAAAGATGAAGAAGGCGGTGATGCTCTTCCTCCTCTGCCGAAGGACAAGGAATGGAAGAACGTCCGGGCTGACAGTTTGATTTTTGCTGTCAACGTTAACCTGGATGGCGAGACCAAACGTGGAGTCATCATGACCGACCGTGTTGCTCTGGTTCCGTCTACTGTCTGGGTTAAAACGCTCGATGGCGAAGGCAAGGAAAAGCATGTTCATGTGCCTGTGTCAGACATTGAACTCCTGAGTGTCGAAGGCTAATAAAGGAGGCCCAGCCAGAGAGGTTGGGCCTGTCAAGAACAGGTGAATATGAAGATCTCACAGGACATGAAAAGAAAATTTGCTTTGGTGAATGCCCTGTCTAAAACGGAGAAGCCAAGTCTCCAAGACCTTCACAAGGCAACAAATATTCCTGAATCAACGATCAAGAGACAGTTGTCTGCCCTGCGTGATGAGTTCGGAATGAATATCTTGTTCGTCAGGGAGTCTACCGGCGAACGAGGTGCCACCGGCTACTACATGCTGACAGACTGGGGGATCTTAGACAGGTCTTCGTTCTTGAACCGGTACGGAAAACTGTAAGGTGCCATAGAGCAGCGCATTGAATGCAAAACCCGCCAATCGGCGGGTTTTTTTATGCTGCCACGGTAGCGGCGGTTGCTGGAGGTTTTTCGGCGTAGTAGGCGATGTTCTTGGTTCGTCTGCTAAGGGTGTCTATGCCGACGATACTCAGCGTTTTGGGAGTGGTATTGCGGGACTCGAAATAATGGAATAGCTGGATCATGCAGCACTTCACCATCAACGGATCGATGTCTTCCAGGTAGATTGAGGCTTCTCTCAATGCTTCGGGACCGTGGTTCTCGATCAGGTTTTCCATCCAATGAATGGCGTTGATGCCAGAACCACAGCAGGGCTCATAAAAGTCTGCCGAAGACTGTGAGCCAACAATGAGTGACATCAAGCGGCCAATCTCTGGAGGAGTGGGGAAGTAATTGGTGCCCTTCTTGTGGAAGCCAGACATGCTTAGGACGTAACCCAAAACATCGCTGGTGGGGTCGCGCTTAATGGCGGCAGACAGGACGTGAGAGAGCTCGAAGGCGACCGGCTGAAGTTCTTCCGGGATCTCCTCCTTGGCTGGGTATAGGCCAGTCTGCAAGTATGCCCACTGGTCAATAAAGGCCTCAACAAACCGAGATGTGCCCATTCTGTATCGGGACTGCTCGATGAGAGATAAAGCCTTGGATGTAAGTTGCTGTGTTTCTGGTGACATAAGCGCTCCAGTTTGTTCTGACGAAACATTCAAGAGGTAGAAACGAAGAACCCCGCCGAAGCGAGGTTCTTTGCTTTCCTGCCTGATCGCCTTAATGCCGAAGCAAAGACGTCTTGATAAAGTCGGGGCAACCGGACATTTCCCGGTCGATGAAGTCCTGACGTTTCGCCAGCGGCCATTTCATGAACGCCGCGAGCGGGATGCGCTTATTCGTGTTAGTATTGCCTTGCAGCATAACAAAGCTCCTTAATTGCTTGATTGTGTTGTAAGGGCTGCAACGAAGGTCGAAGAGCGATGCGGCCCTTATTTATGATTATTACAGCATCATAAAATAATATCAAGGGACAATAAAACGATACCAAGAAACAAAACTTTCACATGTGAAAGTCTCCCCGCTGTCCACCTCGCACACTCCAAACGCCCAAATAACTTGTCTATCTGCCCAAAATGGGCGCGTAAGCGTCCGATAGAAAGTAATTGTTAGTGAGATATTGACTACACGGAATATGGCTATATCATAGAATCATAAAATGATACTGTAAAAGTGATATGTATGCCAAAGCAAGCAAATCATCTCCGTTTGAAGAAACCTTGCGCCAACTGTCCATTCCGGAAGGAGGGCGCTATCGAGCTGGTCCCTGGGCGATTAGAAGGCATCATCAACGACATCGTTGAAAACGACATGACGACGTTTCATTGCCACAAGACCGTGCATTCAAAGTCAGGTGGTGAATGGGATGAAGAGGGTAACTATGCACCTTCGGGACAAGAGTCGATGTGTGCCGGTGCTGCGGCTTACTTGATGAAAATAGGCAGGCCGACAGTGGCTATGCGAATTGCCTTTGCGTTTGGTGATGCAAAGGTGTCCGACTGGGACGAAGCTCAAGAGCTGGTTGTCGAGCCTTTGGTACAAGGGGACCGAAATGAGTAAGCGATATGCGGTAGTGCCGCATCCGAAACTGAAACGAGAGTACAAAGGTCGGCTGGTCAGAACTACTCGGGTACTAAAAAACGGCTGGGGGGTGATCCCTCTAGGGGCTGTGGCAACGGTCACGCATCAGTCTCCCAAGGGATCAGAACTGACCTTTGAACCATGCGACTGCTGCGGCCTGAAAGCCATTATCAGTCATGTAAGCATGGACTCCATTGAATTTATCGAACCGATTACTGAGGAAGAAGATGGACGAGAACAAGCTCAACATTGAAACGGTCGATGGGCACAACGAGCTGGTAGTCAGCTTTTTGTCCAGAATGGTAAGCCTGAGTGACGAGGAAAAGCAGACAGTATTGTCCTGCCTTCCGGGCACCGGCAAACAAACAATCACCCAGCTCTATGAGGCGCTGCGTTCTCAAGGGCACCAGGATCTTGCAGAGAAGGTCGAACCATACCTCCAGCAGGGGGTGTTTGGGCCGATCTTCGATAACGCCAAGTCCAAGGTGTTCGTTCGGGACGAAGCGCCTTTTTTCCTCATGGATGAAAATCCTTTGAACTGGGATGACGCTAAAGCATTCAATCGCCTACGTATGAGTACGACCTGTGTTCTTGGCCGTGGCGGCTGGACTATCGGTGAGCGCTTTGATGACCGCTTTGATACCGAGGTGGGCGGAACACAGCTTATCGTCACCCAGTCACTCAACGAAAAAGGTGAGATTGAAGGAGGACTTCCTACCTCGATGTCGCTGAATGACTTTGCTGAGTTCCCTAAACAGCCAAGGCCTCCTCAAATAGTCGATTACCAGGAAGACAAGCGATACACGCTTGAGGAAGCGGAAGCTATCCCTGAGCTCGCACCAGTGGTTCAGCGTCTGAAAGAGCGCATCGAAGAGTATGAGGAGAGAAGAGCCCATGATTGACATGACATGCCGCCTCTGTGCTGGTTCCGGTGTTTATGACTTTTCCCCTTCCAAAGAAACCTGCGGTATGTGCCAAGGGCATGGGAAATTTGCTGACGCCAAAGCAATGCTGGTGGCTGCCATCGAGCTGGCAAAGAAGCAACGCGAGCCGGTCATTGAAGTGGTAATGGGGTTGGTGCTCCAGGGTGTGGATGTTAGAGGGAAGGAGCCTGGAGAGCGGTTCAAGGCTGCTCAGGCCTTTAACGCCCCAGGGCACAACCTATTACGATACGGGTGGGATGCTTGGGAGCTCTATGCCCTCCATGAGGGTGTAAGTCCAGAACTTGCATCGCTTGGCCGAAGTGTGATGCGCGAGTGGCATAGCCATTCATGGGGCCGGTTCAGTGGAGAGGTAGGCTTTAACGCCGCCGAGATCATGATCAAACAGGCCAAAGACAACCCAGAAAAAGCAGAAGAGCGCTGGGCGTTCCTGCTTAGTGAAGAATGGATGGTGGAGTAATTGTCGTGACAGAACAAACCAATAAGAAATTGATGCTGGATGAGTCTCCAGATATGCCCCTGCAATTCAAGTGGAGAAAGTTTGGTGGTGCGATTTTTACTGCCACGCAAACAATGGAGCACGTCAAGGAAGGACGTAAGCTCGGGCCGACTCCAGCAGGGATGCTACCTCAAGAAGTGTGGCTGAACCGCCTGATCGCTATGGAAGAAACCCTGCCACGAGGGAAGTTTTTTGACAGATTCCGCCGCCGCGACAAAAACGAGCAGTATGACTTGGCCGCCGATCATCTCCGTCTTGTCGGACAGAAAAAGCGATAGGGGGATAGATGAAAGCCCAGGCATACCCACCATCAGTCATTCGTAAAGGCGCTGTGTTGTACGCAGCCCTTTATTACATCTCTGATGATGATAAAGCAAAGGTCGAGGTTACAGAGTGGATAGTTCGCTCTATTCAGAAACGACGCAACTCAACCAGCGATCAACGCTATGTCAATCTTGCCCAAAAGTTAGATGGGATTACGTGGGGGAAAAGGTCACGGAAGAATGGGGACTTTGGTTGGTTGCCATCTATACCGAGCTGGTGTTTGAAGCAGTTCCGGGAAGGTGGCGAATTGCCTTTTGGCGTTTATACGACGCGACTGGCCGCTCTCAAGTTTGCGAAAGTCAGCTTGCAGGAAGAGGTCCAATATTGCGAGGCCGAGCTGAAAAAGCCTCAGACAGAAGAGGATACTCAGGAACTCCAAGAGGAGCTGGCGGAGAACCAGAGACTTCTGAAAGCTGCTGGAGCAATGGTGAAGCGCGAGCAAAACAAGAAGAAAAGAGGTTGACCAATGTTACCGATCGTCTCCCCCTCCGTAGTAACCAAACAACTTGCGTTCAATCGAGTAGGCGATAAACGCAAGGTTAGGGTTTCGTCCAACTTTTTGGATGTTATGGGGTTCAAGCCAGGTATGGGCATCGCCGTTGAGCCAGGGGAGGGGATGGGCGGTTTTTCGGTGATCCCAGCGACCGATGAACTACAGACACACCAGGTTTATCAGCGCCGGTATCAACCAAAGAGTCGCTCCAACAACCCGCTGGAAACCGTTATTGAGTTTTCTGGACAAGGGCTCATAGATAAGTGCTTCCCTCGCTATACAGAGCGTTTCCACGTCGAAATGCGAAAAGGCCGAGTAGTCTTCACTCCTGTCGCAAACAGAGCCTTTGCCATTGCGGATCGGTTCAGAAAAACCAGCCCTTTCCGTGCCTTTGTGGCATTGACTGGCGGGGTAGACATTCATGTTATGGAAGCGCTTGGCTGGAAGGCTGAGATTGTTTTGGAGCATCGTCCAGTTGAAGCCAGAGACAGAGCATCCGGGCGGAACCTGAGTGAAGTACATGCGCTCAATACGCTGGTGAACAGCTCCCCGCGTATCCTGCTGAATGAAGACATTCATCACCTGGAGCTGGATCGCCTTGGAGCCTTGCTGGCGGAGTGCCCACCAATTGGTTTGGCCCATTACTCGTTGGGGTGTGATGACCACTCAAACGCCAAAAGTCCAAGGGACAAAGAGCGTTCTCTTGAGGATCTCTCCACCATGCTCGACATGGTTTACCCGGCACTAAAACAGATCGAGGTCGTGAACCCTGCCGTCGTGCTGGTGGAAAACGTCCCGAACTTCAAAGCATCCGGAGCCGGGGCGATGATGGGAACGACACTGCGGCGGATGGGGTACTTCCTCACTGAGATGGTCTTGAACGGTCTGGATTTCGGCGCTTACCAGGGGCGAGAACGCTATTACATGGTGGCGTCGGTCTTCCCTGGGTTCGTTCCACCGAAACCTGAGCAGAGAGCTGGTGGACGATTGTGGCCGGTGATCGAGAAGCACCTCGGGGATTGTGCTGACGTCACAGTGTTGAAGTCAATTCAGGCCAGAGAGTCAACTTCTCGCAGGATGCCTGCGTTCTTGACGAGAGAAAGCACCAGTTGCCCGACCATCCTCAAGTCTCAGGATCGTGGGGTAAAGGATGCAGTGTACATCCAAGACGGTGGCCGCATTTACAAGCCATCGGTCGATCTGGTTCAGGAGTTGATGTCGATACCTGATAGCTTTGATGTTTCGTGGATGGCAAAAGAACAAGCGACAGAAACGCTTGGGCAGAGTGTGGATTACAGATTGCATTCAGCGGTCATGGCCGCAGTTCGGGATCACCTGAATGTGAATTGCGGTCGCCATACCGTGGTGCAGCACGGTATCAGAAGTAAGGAAGGTAGATAATGGCAGTCATTTACTACGGCGAGGGAACCCATGACGCCGGTTTCGTCGGGTTCCGTGTCGCACGAACAGTTGGGGTGGCGGATGATTACCGGCAGGAATACTTCTCCTTGAGAGAGTATTCCTACGCAACAGCTCACCGGCTGGCCTACAGCTTGGACCGAAAGTGGGAAGCTGAGGCAGAAGAGGTGAAGCGTCAGAATAAGACTTGTAAGCGGCGACGCAACTCCGGGCCAAACATCATTGCTGAGGGGCTGAGGGCTTATATCAGCATTGAGAACCGGAGCCGGATGGGGGTGAAGAGAACCTACTTCGCGCCTTGTTTTCTCGTCACAAAGCCAGGCTACGGCAATGGGGATATTGCTTTCAGGATTTCCACTCATGGCTACGCAGAAGCCTACGAAAAGGCGGTGGAAAAATATTGTGAGATCCATGATTTGACGGATGAGCAGTATGTTGAGTTGCTTGACCGTATGCCGAGTACAGAGGTGTTCACTGGATACCTGCTGAATGCTCTTTTAATGCGCGGCCATCGCGCTACAAAAGCTGAAATACTGAGTAAGCTGGGGGCTGAGAAGAATGAAGAGGACATTGCCAATGGCAAAGGGAAAAGCGGCCAGAACAGAGTGCGTTGCCCAGAGTATCGGTGGGCGCAATAACAGCGCCACCAGCTTTTGGGACCGTATTTTAACAGTTGAGGAGACGGCCACACTCATTGGCGTCAGGATCTCTGAGCTCAAAGACGCGGTGCGCTATCAGAAACTCCTGAAAGGGAAGGCAGCTCCAGAAGTACATTCGGTATCAGGAACTGGGAAACTGTTTTTTGATGGGCGATCCATTAAATCGTTCATAGAGGACTAACCGGTGGATCTGGATCAAAAGCAAGAACCGTGGATCAGCGTCAACGACAAGATGCCGGTCGTCGGTGTGCCTGTTCATTGCCAGCTTAAAGGATGTTGGTCGGGCAAAATTGTTGAGTACGACTTGATCCATGTTCAGGAAGATGATTGTTCGTGGCGAACGGCGGACGACAACTCGGAAGTCAGCTATGACTTCGATGTCATCACCTGGAGACCTATTTAGGTTTGGGAGTCTTGCATTATCCGGCGGTTATTGCCGTGAAAATACGGATGTTCAAACCATGTTTTATAGCAACACCTCCTTGGGGGCGGAATTATGTTTTTTGATAACAAAGTAGAATCTCACTCGCTCGTAATGGGAGCCAGCGGGAAGGGTAAATCGGTCTTGTCCGAACAAGTGCGGAAAAATGCGAGGCTGCGCGGTGATCTGCTGGTGGATACTGAAATGTACCGTGAAGGTCGAGGGTTGAAACCATACGAGCATGAGTACGCTCGTCGCTTAGTTCTGGGGCTAAGTGGACCGTTGCCGCGTGAACTGCGTGGGAAGCCGGTGACGGTTATCTCTGATGTGTCCAGGCCAAAAAAGGTAAAGCGTCAGCCAAAGCAATTTGTTAAGACCGTGAATGGCGTAACCCTTGAACGCCAATTGGTGGCCGATGCAAGAGATCAGTTGGAAATGCAAACAGGCGTCTGGCTCAAACAACCACAGCTCATCGAGCTGATGGAAGAGTCGGGCATAGACGAAACTCTGGCCGATTTTGGTGAGGCTGAAACACAGATCCGAGAAATGCTGGCGGATGCGTTGGCGATGAAACTGGTAGGACGCTCATGGCCCAAGTGTGGAGCCCTCTATAACGCGGCAGAAAAGTCCGACGTTAACTTCTCCTCCGAGCTTGATGCTGCGGCCAAAAAAGCTGGATACATGGTTCGCTAAATGGGATTTGGTGTGGACAAGATAGATCGGCAAAGTTGGCTCGTTAAATTCAGGCGAGCGAAGTGTCAGGACACTTTAGACACGATGAGGGATGCGGCCATTCGCAACTATGAAGGGAATATTCGTGTTATCGCGGATATTGTATTGGCCCATGAGGCGAGAGAGACAGAAATTGAAAAAGGGATGTTTTGTCGAATAGTTAGATAGTCTGATGGGCTATCAGGTGGTGATTATGAAAAAGAGAATACTTCATCTGCCCGTAAAAAAGATTTACTTCGATCAGATCAAATCTGGAGAAAAACCAGATGAATATCGCCTCGTTACAGACTACTGGATAAAAAGACTAGAGGGGCGCGAGTATGATGAAGTCCATGTTAAGTGTGGCTACCCAAAGGCTGGAGATATGTCCAGGATAGAGATTCGCCCTTGGCGTGGCTTCTCAAGGAGTGTTATAACGCACCCGCACTTTGGAGATTGTCCGGTTGAAGTATTCGCTATCCATGTGAATTGAATGGTGTATGACAACTGTGCTTGGTAGGAAAATCAGGTATCAAAAGAAATTGGGTTATTAAAAATTAGGGGCCATCGGCCCCTTAATTGTTTTAGTCTGTGAACATTGAACAATCGAGGTGGGATAGTGCTTGTTCGTAGCTGTCTTTGTTGTTCGTCTTACGTAGTTCCACCAGCTCAACAATCACTGGACTTAAAGCCAGAGATTGAGGCTCCCAGACGCGCTTGCATTTGACCGCCATGTTGGCATTTACGTCTGTAACAACGTAGAGAAACTCAGGCGCTTCTTTCAATGTCCCCAGGCCCTTTGCCATATCCACAGCCTCAGAGTTCTTATAGCTTCGAGTAAAGCTCAGCTCGTCTTGGGGAATGTAGCTGGCAGTCGCCGCAGCCAAACCTGACACCATGCCTTTACCTGCGCTTTTTGCAATGGCCGAGCTGGTAGCTAAAGTTGGCATTACGGCCTGCCCCATTTGGCTGGCGGATGCCGCCGCCAAGCCTGAGGCGATGTTCTTCCCTGCATCTTCGGCAGTGGCTGAGCTGGTGGTGAGCATCGCAGTTAAAATGATTGTTCCAAACATACTTAATTCCTCTATCAATCCATAAAGTCCGACTTTTTGAAGGGCATAGTGCCTTTGCAATCGGGATAGGCGGTGCAGCCCCAGAACTTAGAAGCTCGCTTCTTGCCGGGCGCTTTTCCTTTCCTGAGACGCATCGGGCTACCGCAATCTGGGCAGTCTGGACAATCCTCAGCCGCGATACGCTTCTCGGGTTTCCCTCGGTTGTCTGGGAACGTCTTCTTGCAAGCCTCGTTCTGGCAGCCCCAGAAAAATCCGTTCTTCCCTTTGATCCGGTGCATCTCTCCACCGCAGTTGAAGCATTCGTGTGAAGGCGGCTTAGCGCCCTCGAAGGCTTTAGCCATCGCGCCACCTTCTTTGGTCAGAACCGGTGCGGGCACTTTGAGCTGCTCAACCATTTGGCAGATCCAGGTGGAAATCTGCTTCATGAAGACAGACATATTCCCGGAGCCGGAGGCGACTTTCTCAAGCTCCTGCTCCCAAGCCGCAGTCATGCCGGGTGATTTGATGGCTGGTGGAAGCACTGCGATAAGCGCATGAGCCTTATCAGTTGCAAGCAGTACCTTTTTCTGACGTTTGAAGTAGCCTTTATCAACAGCGCCCTGGATGATGCTTGCGCGTGTTGCTGGAGTGCCTAAACCGGCTGTGTCTTTGAGAATTTGCTTGAACTTCTCCTCAGTCACGAACCGGGCAATGTTCTCCATCGCGGCAAGCAATGTGGCTTCGGTGAAGTGCGGTGCTGGCCGCGTCATTTTGTTTGCCAGCTCGGCACCATTAAGCAAAGCGGGTTCGCCCTGGCTAACCCTGGGGAGCTTCTCTTGTTCAACCGGCGCGTCGGTGTCTTCCCCCTCGTCCTTGGGACTGCTTTCACTATCAGAAGCAAACAAAACCTTCCAGCCTTGTTTGGCAGGTGTCTTACCAGAGGCCGCAAAGAGGTGACGCCCACACTGCACCTCGATGGAGGTTTTGGTGAACTCGAACTCGCTGTAGAACTGCGCGATGTAGAAACGACGGATGGCGTCGTAAAGATTGAACTCGATCTCAGACATGGCACTGATGTCTGTTCTGGCCGGTGTTGGAATGATCGCGTGGTGCGCGGTCACTTTGGCGTCATTGAATACCCTGGCCTTGCGATGAGGATCTGCGCCAGCCACCAGCCCAGAGACGTTCTGATCGGACAAAATGAGCGCCTGGAGAATGTCCGGAATGTCTTCCTTTTGGCTCTCGGGTAGATAACGACTATCAGTACGAGGGTAGGTGGTCGCTTTGTGCGTCTCGTACAGAGCTTGAGCTGCATCCAGTACCTGCTGAGCGGTGTATCCCCATCGTTTGCTTGCGTATTGTTGCAGCGACGTTAGATCGAAGGGGAGGGGGGCTGACTCTTTACCTGGTTTGGTTTCTGCTTTGCTGATAACAGCATTGGCACCATTGACCTGGGAGGCTACCTGCTCGGCATAGGCCTTATTGACGCACCGGCCTTGCTCGTCACTGCACTCTTCTGGTGGTATCCATTGGGCGGCAAACTGTCCATTCTGTACGGACACGTTCACACCCAGAGTCCAGTATGGTGAGGGGGTGAAACCGGCGATCTCTCGGTCCCGTTGACAAACAAGAGCGACGGTTGGGGTGATAACCCTGCCAACGTGAAGAGTGTGGTTGAAGCCGACATCTCGGGCCAGCACTGTGTAGAGGCGGCTCACGTTCATGCCTACCAACCAGTCAGCGCGTTGCCGTGCCAATGCGGCGTAGTAGAGTGAGACCGTATCCTTGCCATCCTTTACGTTGTTCAGCGCTTTCTTGATGCTTGACTCATCGAGAGCCGTCAAACAAACCCGGCGAATAGGGCCAGAGTAGCGGAATCGATCCAGAAGCGAACGGGCGATAGCCTCACCTTCTCGGTCGTAGTCCGTTGAGATGTAGATGGTGCTCGCCTTTTTGACCAGTCCCTCAACAATTTTGTACTGTTTGAACGCACTCTTGCGAACGTTGTACCGCCATGACTCTGGTGCAATAGGGAGGGTCTCCAGTGACCATGACTTGTAGCGTTCGTCATAATCGTCTGGCATATACAATTCCAGCAGGTGGCCGAACGCCCACGTAATAACGCGGTTTCCTCCATCATGGAGAAATCCATCACCTCGTTGGGAGGCCTTCATTACGCCAGCCAAATCTTTGGCCTGAGAAGGCTTCTCGCAGATATAAAGGTCCATTAAGCAGCTCCTCTCATCTTTGATTCCAGATTCGCCAGCTCAGCCCAGCTTTGGGCCAGACCTTTGACTTCGGGGTAGTCTCTGGAGAGGTTTTCGAGGACTCCAGAAATGACATAGGCCGCTTCGCGGGAATTACCCCTCGAACCGGCCTCCTGGAGCATGATTGATAAAGCGTCGAAGAGCTCAGCCTTACGGCTTGGCTCTGTCTGGTTTCTTATTTCAGAGCTTTGCATGGGTTCACCACTGAATAGGGACGCACGGACTCGCGCACAATGCGGCGATCTGCGTCAGTTACAGCCTGGCTGGTGCAAAAGTGCGTCCAGGCATTCAGATAATCTTGATAGGTGTGGGTAGGTGGTATGCAGCCGGTTACAACATCCTTGGGGATGTTTGTAGTCCCCTCGGCTTCCACAAAGCGCCAATCGTGCTCGTCCATACCTTTGCCGCCATCGCAATAGCGTTCCCAGCGTGACAACTCGTACAGCGAGTAGCCTTTGCCTTTATTCATGGACTTGAAGGTATTGATGGCTTCGTTCACATCCCCGTGCTGCTTGATCCCTGCTGGAGTTTTATCTGAACCAGCGGAGTCATCTTTGACCTTGTTCATCGTTGCGCTGACATTACCGTCGCCCAGCACATGGATATAACCAGGTTGACGTAATGCAGCACCACCGCGCCCCATGTTGTCCCATGCCATCGACAGTTCCCGGCTAACTCGGGCAGGTTTGTCATTTTCGGCAGGGGCAGTCTGGGGCTGAGGCTTTTGCTCGGGGGCGTTAGAGGCACACCCGGCCAGAATTGCCACTCCCAGAATTGCTATCAGTTGTCTCATCGTGTCGTTCCTCATCAAAAATTGTCGATGAGCCCATTCTAAAAGGGGGGGGATGGAAAGCTGGTTTCTCAAACTGCCCAAATTGGACAGATAGGCGTGTGTGCGATCTAAAGGTGTTTTGAGAGCATGTAGCGACGAGAAATACGATAGGAATATGGTCAACCTACATGCTGAAAGCCCTTAACAAGTTATTTGGTGGGCGAAGTGGAGTGATCGAGACCGCGCCGAGCGCCAGAGTGTTGCCGCTTAAAGACGTGGAAGATGAAGAAATCCCTCGATACCCACCTTTTGCCAAGGGCCTGCCAGTGGCCCCACTAGACAAGATACTGGCAACCCAAGCTGAACTGATTGAGAAAGTGCGGAACTCTCTCGGTTTCACTGTGGACGACTTCAACCGGCTTGTTTTGCCGGTGATCCAGCGGTATGCCGCGTTTGTTCACCTGTTGCCAGCTTCCGAATCACACCACCACCGTGGCGCTGGTGGTCTGTTCCGACATGGGCTTGAAGTGGCCTTCTGGGCAGCTCAGGCATCTGAGTCAGTTATCTTTTCCATCGAGGGGACGCCTCGGGAACGCCGTGACAATGAGCCGCGTTGGAGACTGGCGAGCTGTTTCTCTGGGCTGCTGCATGATGTGGGTAAACCGCTCTCGGATGTGTCCATTACGGACAAAGACGGGTCAATCACATGGAACCCGTATTCGGAGTCACTTCATGACTGGGCACACCGTCACGAAATCGACCGTTACTTTATCCGGTGGCGCGACAAGCGACACAAAAGACATGAGCAATTCTCGCTGCTGGCGGTGGATCGAATTATTCCGGCTGAGACTCGGGAGTTTCTGTCCAAGTCTGGCCCGTCCATCATGGAAGCGATGCTGGAAGCTATCTCAGGAACCAGCGTCAATCAGCCTGTGACCAAGCTGATGCTTCGCGCTGACCAAGAGAGCGTCTCACGGGACCTTCGCCAGAGTCGTCTCGATGTGGACGAGTTCTCCTATGGTGTGCCCGTCGAGCGTTACGTGTTCGATGCCATCCGCCGCCTGGTTAAAACCGGAAAATGGAAGGTCAATGAGCCAGGCGCGAAAGTCTGGCACCTCAACCAAGGTGTATTCATTGCCTGGAAACAGCTTGGGGACCTTTATGACTTGATCAGCCACGACAAGATCCCCGGTATCCCACGAGACCCTGACACACTGGCCGACATTCTCATCGAACGTGGTTTTGCTGTACCAAACACGGTGCAGGAGAAGGGTGAACGTGCGTACTACCGCTACTGGGAAGTTTTGCCTGAGATGCTCCAGGAGGCGGCGGGTTCGGTGAAGATCTTGATGCTCCGACTCGAATCAAACGACCTGGTGTTTACGACTGAGCCTCCTGCGGCTGTTGCTGCGGAAGTTGTTGGTGATGTTGAGGACGCTGAGATTGAGTTCGTTGATCCTGAGGAAGCCGATGACGGTGACGACCAAGAGGAAGGTGAAGCAGCTCTGAACGATGACATGTTGGCCGCAGAGCAGGAAGCAGAGAAAGCTCTAGCTGGCCTTGGCTTTGGTGATGCGATGGAGATGCTGAAAAGCACCTCCGATGCTGTCGAGGAGAAGCCAGAGCAAAAAGATGCGGGACCAACGGAATCATCTAAGCCTGACGCTGGCAAGAAGGGTAAGCCGCAGAGCAAACCGGGCAAAGCAAAACCGAAGAGTGATACGGAGAAACAACCCCATAAACCAGAGGCAAAAGAGGATCTGTCCCCTCAGGACATTGCCAAAAACGCACCACCTTTGGCAAACGACAATCCGTTACAAGCACTCAAGGATGTTGGGGGTGGACTGGGGGACATCGACTTCCCGTTTGACGCATTCAACGCATCGGCAGAGACAACCAGCACTGACGCAACAAACTCAGAAATCCCAGATGTGGCAATGCCCGGAAAGCAAGAGGAGCAGCCAAAACAGGACTTCGTTCCACAAGAACAAAACTCCCTGCAGGGCGATGACTTTCCAATGTTCGGTGGTTCTGATGAACCGCCATCATGGGCGATTGAGCCGCTCCCTATGCTGACTGACGCACCAGAACAACCAACGCACACGCCAGAAATGCCGCATACGGACAACGTTAATCAGCATGAGAAGGACGCAAAGACCTTGCTCGTTGAGATGTTGTCTGGATACGGGGAAGCATCGGCGTTGCTTGAACAAGCGATCATGCCTGTTTTGGAAGGTAAAACGACGCTGGGCGAAGTCCTATGCCTGATGAAGGGGCAAGCCGTCATTTTGTACCCGGATGGCGCTCGGTCGCTGGGTGCGCCGTCAGAGGTTCTCTCGAAGCTGTCCCACGCCAACGCGATTGTTCCGGACCCGATTATGCCAGGTCGCAAAGTTCGTGATTTCAGCGGAGTGAAGGCAATTGTACTGGCGGAGCAGCTTTCAGATGCAGTCGTGGCGGCCATTAAGGATGCCGAGGCGTCAATGGGTGGATACCAGGATGCCTTTGAGCTCGTCTCTCCCCCTGGCTTGGATGCAAGCAAAAATAAGTCTGCACCGAAACAACAAAGCCGAAAAAAGGCGCAGCAGCAGAAGCCTGAGGTTAATGCCGGTAAAGCCTCGCCTGAACAAAAGGCGAAAGGTAAGGACTCCCAGCCACAGCCGAAGGAGAAGAAGGTCGATGTTACTTCTCCGGTTGAAGAGCAACAGCGCAAGCCGGTCCAAGAAAAACAGAACGTGGCTCGCCTTCCTAAGCGGGAGGCTCAACCGGTGGCTCCTGAGCCCAAAGTTGAGCGTGAGAAGGAATTGGGACACGTCGAGGTGCGAGAAAGGGAAGATCCAGAGGTTAGGGAGTTTGAGCCGCCTAAGGCGAAAACAAACCCGAAAGACATCAACGCGGAAGATTTCTTGCCGTCTGGTGTTACGCCTCAGAAAGCACTCCAGATGCTCAAGGACATGATCCAAAAACGCTCGGGCCGATGGCTCGTGACACCTGTCCTGGAAGAGGATGGCTGCTTAGTAACCAGTGACAAAGCCTTCGACATGATTGCCGGTGAAAACATCGGCATCAGCAAACACATCCTCTGCGGGATGCTGAGCCGGGCACAGAGACGCCCTTTGCTCAAGAAACGTCAGGGAAAATTGTATTTAGAGGTAAATGAAACATGACAATGAGTTATGACCCGCTCGCCTACGAGATGCCGTGGCGGCCCAACTATGAAAAAAATGCTGTAGCAGGCTGGCTTGCCGCCTCCGGCGCGGCTTTGGCCGTAGAGCAAGTCAGCACGATGCCGCCGGAGCCATTCTATTGGATGACGGGGATCTGTGGCGTGATGGCGATGGCTCGTTTGCCCAAGGCTATCAAACTTCACCTGCTCCAAAAGCATTTGAAGGGGCGTGATCTGGAGTTTATTTCCATTGCGGAGCTCCAAAAGTACATCAAGGACACGCCGGACGATATGTGGCTTGGTAGTGGGTTCCTGTGGGAAAACCGCCATGCCCAGCGCGTGTTTGAGATCCTGAAACGCGACTGGACTTCCATCGTAGGGAGAGAGTCCACGGTCAAAAAGGTTGTCCGGAAGATACAGGGTAAGAAAAAGGAGCTGCCAATCGGCCAGCCCTGGATTCACGGGGTAGAGCCCAAAGAAGAGAAGCTGATGCAGCCACTCAAGCACACTGAGGGGCATTCGCTGATCGTTGGGACCACCGGCTCGGGCAAGACCCGTATGTTCGACATCCTGATTTCACAGGCCATTCTGCGTGGGGAAGCCGTGATCATCATAGACCCGAAAGGGGATAAGGAGATGCGGGACAATGCCCGACGTGCCTGTGAAGCTATGGGGCAGCCGGAAAGATTCGTCTCATTTCATCCAGCATTCCCGGAAGAGTCGGTGCGTATCGACCCTCTGCGTAACTTCACCCGCGTGACTGAAATCGCAAGTCGTTTGGCAGCGTTGATCCCGTCCGAAGCAGGGGCCGACCCGTTCAAATCATTTGGATGGCAGGCACTGAACAACATCGCTCAGGGCTTGGTCATCACTCATGATCGTCCCAACCTGACAAAGCTCCGCCGATTCCTTGAAGGTGGCGCTGCTGGCTTGGTCATCAAGGCCGTTCAGGCTTACTCAGAGCGAGTTATGCCCGACTGGGAGGCAGAAGCAGCGGCTTACTTGGAAAAAGCCAAAAACGGTTCGCGTGAGAAGATCGCTTTCGCGTTGATGAAGTTCTACTACGACATCATCCAACCTGAGCACCCGAACTCTGACCTGGAAGGCTTGCTGTCGATGTTCCAGCACGACCAAACCCACTTCTCCAAGATGGTGGCGAACCTCCTGCCGATCATGAATATGCTGACGTCCGGGGAGCTAGGCCCTCTGCTGTCTCCAGACTCATCTGATCTGAGCGACGAACGCCAGATCACCGATTCCGCAAAAATCATCAACAACGCTCAAGTTGCTTATCTGGGGCTCGACTCCCTGACCGACAACATGGTTGGTAGTGCTATGGGGTCCATCTTCCTGTCAGACCTGACAGCGGTTGCCGGTGACAGATACAACTACGGCGTCAACAACAGACCCGTAAATATCTTTGTTGATGAGGCTGCCGAGGTGATCAACGACCCGTTCATCCAGCTCCTGAACAAAGGTCGCGGTGCGAAACTTCGTCTTTTCGTTGCAACTCAGACTTTTGCTGACTTCGCAGCTCGACTGGGTAGCAAAGACAAAGCGCTCCAGGTGTTGGGGAACATCAACAACACGTTTGCTCTGCGTATCGTCGATGGTGAAACCCAGGAGTATATCGCGGATAACCTGCCGAAGACCCGGCTCAAGTACGTCATGCGGACTCAAGGCCAGAACTCGGATGGCAAGGAGCCCATTATGCACGGAGGCAACCAAGGCGAGCGTTTGATGGAGGAGGAAGCTGATCTGTTCCCAGCCCAGTTATTGGGAATGCTTCCGAACCTGGAATACATAGCCAAAATTTCAGGCGGAACAATCGTAAAAGGCCGTCTGCCCATATTGACCCAGTAAGAGCAGAGCTATGTGTGACAAGAAGTATAGAGATTACGAGGTAGCCATCATGGTCGATGTGAACCCTTTCGACAGGGTTATGAATGAATTGAAAAGTCGTGGCCGCAAGAACGCTCACATCCTGAGCATCCTCCAATTCGACTGGCCTGCATCGGAGGCCATCATCGAGAAGCTGAGCTGCTACATCACAGACGGGATTAAGGCTAATCAGGAGCCTGTGATTTACCCGATCATTGAAGAAGCTCTGCATCGCTACAGCCAGCTCGTGTTTCATGAGCAGAGAGAGAAATATGAAGACCCGGCCAGAATTGGGGCATTTCTGGAAACCCTGATCACCGAAACCTGCCGGGCGTTGGAAGTGCAAATTGTCGATAGTGGCGGTGATTCATGGTCTGTCGATTCAGGAGAGTCGTTCTCACTGTGGCTTTCTTCCCATCCAGGAGAACTATCCATTAACCCGCAGCCCCATGAGGATGAGACCTCTTTGCGTGGCTTGCTGTATGAGCTCATCACCTGTGAGAGCGTGAAAACTGTTTTAAGGAGAACCGACTATGAAGAAGCCGTGGTTGCTGGTCGCATGGCTGCTGGTTATTGAGTTGCTGGCAATATTGCTGCTGATCCCTGGCGACTGGACAGACAGAGCCATCAAAAGGGAATCCGTGCTGGTGGAACAGAGTCTTGGTGTCGAAGCAAGAGACTGGATACAGAACAAAGCATCTACCTGGTTCAGGTCGAGCGTTATTGATTCAGGCTTCTATGAGGGGATGTACCAAACGCTGATCCCATCAGAAGAGGAGCGCCAGAAGTCCAAGGGGATGCAGGATATGGGCAAGGGCTGGTTTGTGTGGGTCAAAGGCCGCATGGAAGCCTTTGTCAACGTCATTTACCAGTTCTACACACGGTTGGCGCTGTTAGCCGCGTGGGCTCCCTATATGCTGATCCTGTTCGTACCTGCGGTATATGACGGGATGATGACATGGCGAATTAAGCGGACCAACTTCGATTATGCGAGTCCGGTTCTCCATCGTTATAGCGTTCGCGGAACGATGTACCTGATGGCCGGATTGTTCATCGCGTTCTTCATCCCCATAGCGCTCGATCCGGTTGTCATCCCGATGACAATGATGACGTGCTGTGTCCTGGTTGGCCTGACGTTCGGCAACCTCCAGAAACGGGTATAGGGAGGGAGGATGAGCTACTCCGTTATAAATCAAGATGGGGTGCATCTGTGCGACATCCCATTGAACGTCTACCAGGTGATACGTCGCCAATCCTTGTCTGCGTTGTGGCTTTACTGGGCGCAGAGCTTGAATTTGGTGAAGGTGCTCATTGCTTGCGTCGGAAAGATGATCTTTGTGATGCCGGTAATGTGGTTCTGGGTGCTGGTGGTGTGCCGCTTGGTTGAACCAGAACGTATCTCAGACGTGCCAGGACTTATCTCTCCGGACGTGATCGGGTGGGCCGCTGGTGCGGCCATCACCCTCATTATCTATTCCGTTTTTACACGCCCAGCTTTGTACGGATACCACAACTTTTTCAAGCAGCATATTTGCTCAAGAGTAAAGCAAGTAACGCCGGAACTCAGAACAGTCACTGGGCCACTGTTCTTTTACCGAAACGAAATTGGAACGATATAGAGAGGAACCATGAAAGTAACCAATAAACTCAAACTGCTGGCACTGGGGCTGTGTATGGCCGGTACTGCCATCGCGGCTCCTGATGTGCTCAATGACGACGCAAAGCTCAAGAACCTTGAGAAGGTGTGTCCCGACTGTAAGATGGTGGCAAAAGATGTACTCAATCTGCGGGTTGAAAACTGCCAGCTCAAAGACACTTCCAGTGCAATGATGATTGGCACCATGCAAAATGACCCTATGTTTTCGTTTATGCTGGCAGTACACACAGCGGCAGGCTCGGAGGCATACAAAACGGTAGTTGGTGCCGCTGGCAACCATGTTGACTGTGAAAACCCGTTGAACTGGATCAAGCTGACCCAGCAAGCGATTAAAGGAGGCAAAGTCTAATGCGTAAGAGAGATTTCTTTTTTGGAGAGGTGTATGAGGGGGGTGCAGGAGCCACTCTACGACTGAGTGATATGGAACCATTGGCAAGAAAAGTGTCGGCAGAGTTCTTCACTGCACAACTGAACCGTATGCTGAAAGAGCATGACGGTCAGTTGACGCTCAGCGATGGAACGTCGTACCCCAGCTTTTGGAGCTTCATCGACAAGGTTGTTCCAGAGCAGGTTGGTTTCGTGGAGATCTACGCTCGGCAGGATGTTAACGATAATGTTGAAGCGACACTGGCGTGTGACATCGTTTTGGTAAATGGTGTGATCACCGTTAAACCTCACTGGTGTGCTTACAAAGACATCAGGGCTGACGAAGTGATTTCCACCTTACTGGTGCCTTTGCATTTGAAGGCTCTCCAGGGTAAGGCTTACATTCGCTGGGATGATGGTGAAACCGAACCTCTGTTACAAAACGACGACTATCAGGCTGAACTTGAAAATGTGTTTAGTGTTTCCAAGTACCCATCAGCCATGAGCTGGGGCGATACAGCAGACCAGAAGGTTAAGCAGTACAAGATGGACCTTGAGTGCGCCACAGATGTTGGTTGTCGAGGTGTCTCATCAGAGCAAGCATGGGATGCTTATCGAGAACTCCGTTACAATAGAACAGTGTGAAACAAGCGGCCATTGGCCGCTTTGAACTTTCACATGTGAAAGTTTTTCGCCTCCCGCTCTTATCATCTCCTCGAATAAACCTCCATAAAGTGCCCAAAATGGGCCGTAACAGCACTGTTCCTAGATTGATCAATTAAGAGACGATTACTCCGTGATGACGACAAGTTATTTGGAGGGTCTATGTCCGCACAAGCTCACGTCAGAGAAAGCGAAAGCTCATCTGGTTCATTCATCTCCTGGCAGTTCCTTGTCTGGCAGGTGATGTTCGTTATAGGTGTTGTTGCAGGGATGAACCTGGAACACGCATTCAATTTTCTAGGTTAATGGGAGGAAGTGTGAACCTTAATAAACAATTTTTCTGGTTTTTGATGAACGCGGTGCTGATGTGCATCTTCATCGTTCCAGTGGCCGTCGCGTTTTGGCTGTCTGCTTTTGCGGCAGGTTTTGACTGGAGTCAGTGGGTTAAGTTGGCTGCTGATACGGCCAACAGAGCTGCAAGTGACCCGGCCAAGGCTCTGGGCACGGTTCAGACCTACTGGGGCATTCTCAGCTTCTTCCTGCTGGCGGCGTACAGTCTGATGTTCAAGTTTAAAGCCAATGCTAACAAGGAAGTGAAAACTCTGGGGGTGGCCCGACCAGCCAATGAAGTTAGCGTTGCGGCTTCGGAAAAACATTCGGAAGCGGTTCCTCAAAATCAATAACCGATCCAGTAAACGCAAAAAAGGCGGCTTAGGCCGCCTTTTTTTATTTGTCGCTGGAAGTGCCCGAAAAGGGCGCGAAGCCGTGGCAGAAAATCAGTGACCCTGAATGAGAATACAGGCCACTAGGAAAAGAAGAGGGTTGCTATGAAGCCTGTAAAGATACCGCGCCGGGTCGATGAGCCCCCGCATCTGCTGTTGTGGAGCGCAGATGAGTTGGCCCCGATGCTTTTGGGGCTAACGATAGGGGTCATCATCGGTAAGGCCCTGATCTGCTTTCTGGGGGGGTTACTTGTAACCAACCTTTATCGCCGATTCAGGGATAACCATCCGGATGGATACCTGCTCCACATGATCTACTGGGCCGGGTTCATCATGACCAAGGCCAAATCTCTCAAGAATCCGTTTGTCCGGAGGTATTTGCCTTGAACCTGAAAAAGTATCTCAAGACCTGGGAAGGGACCCAAACAGAAAATAAGTGGGGACGAATCTTCCAGGGTGGTCTTATTGCTATCGTTTTCCTGCTGGTGGTCCAAGTATTCAGCAAGGAAACCATCGTCACTATCCAGCCTTTCACGCTCACGGAAGAAGCCTGGGTGACGAAAAATAACGCCTCTCAGTCCTATAAAGAGGCTTGGGGTTTCGCTTTTGCTCAGCTCCTTGGCAATGTGACGCCAGGAACCGTTGACTTTGTGAAAGAACGGATCACCCCGCTTCTCTCCCCGAGCATCTATCAGGACGTGATTGATGCCATCGAAATTCAAGCTCAACAGATCAAGAACGACCGCGTAACCATGCGGTTTGAGCCGCGTTTTGTTGAGTACGAGCCCAAGAGCGACAAGGTGTTTGTCTACGGATATTCCTACGTCAAAGGGGCTTCTTCTAACGAAGAGCGTAGCGAACGCTCCTACGAGTTCGCCATCAAGATTTCAAACTACGCGCCCGTGCTGGACTACATCGACACCTATGTAGGAAAGCCACGCACCAAAACTGTTTTGGAGCAACTCCAGCGCAAAGAAGAAAACCGGAGAAAGCATGAAGAACAACGCTAAACTTTCGCTCCTGGCGCTGTCCTTGGCGCTTGGAACTTCAATGGCCTATGCCTCGGATGACATTCCTGTTGTCCCGGCCAGTGTTATGAAAAAGGATGTTCCTGCCCCTGTGACGTCAGGACAAAGCTCCCATGAGGTTGTGGGCAGCATGAATGAAAACCCCTTACTGACGATGAAGCCGGGGGTTAACCAGATCATCCCGATAGCCGTTGGTCATCCGAACCGAATCGTCACGCCTTTCAGCAATCCTGAGATCGTTTCAACATCTCTGACCGGGGCGACGGATAACGGCCAGTGTGGTGAGGTCTGCATCAAAGAGAATGTGGTCTATGTCGCCACGGATAAGCAGTATCCGGTGACTATGTTCATTACTGAAAAAGGCTCGGAAGCCCAAGCTCTCAGCCTGACGATGGTTCCCCGTCGTATTCCGCCCAGAGAAGTCTTTCTCAAGCTCGATGGTGGTGTAGGTATCACTGGTGCTTTTGCCAATACCAAGGCTGAGACCTGGGAACAGAGCCAGCCTTATGTCGAAACCATCCGGTCAGTATTCCGAAAGATTGCTCTTGGTGAAGTCCCTCAAGGTTACACGTTGAACCGCATCCCTGCTGGTGCTGCGGTGCCGAGCTGCGCTCATCCTGGGGTAAAGGTGGATTTTAGCAAGGGGCAATACATGATGGGCCACCACCTTAACGTGTTCATCGGTGTCGCCCTGAACGTCTCTGATCAGCCTATTGAGTTCAAAGAGGCGTTGTGTGGGAGCTGGGATGTGGCTGCGGTGACTACGTGGCCGCTTAACGTGCTTGAGCCCGGCCAGAAGACGGAGATCTATGTGGCGAAGAAGCAGAAGCGTGGTCTCGCACCAACGTCTAAGCGTCCATCGCTGCTGGGAGGTGCCCAATGATTAAGCGATTTTGGACACAGTTAGACCCCAACAAGAAGCGTTGGGTGTCTATCGCTGGCGGCGTCTTCGTTCTTTTTGCGGTCGTGACAATGTTCTCTGGTGAACCCAAGAAAGAAGAGAAGCGCGGTCGCCAAGAAACCATCAAGCACGTTCTCACAGACAAAAACACCCGTGAGATCGGGATAGATTCGTTGTCTGCCGATGTGAAGATGGTGTCTCGTGAAAACTCCGACCTGAAAAAGGAGCTGGAACGAGTCAAGAAAGAGCTGGAGGAAACCAAAACCACTGCCGGGAAATCCAGTGATGTTGGCCGTGAGATGACCCGCCTTCGTCAAGATTTGGACCGCCTGACCCAGAAGAACATGGAATTGGCTAAGAAAGTCGAAACCGGCGCTGCTGGTGGAAAAACATCCTCTTCATCAGAGGATGCCAGAGCCGATGTTAATGGTGCATCTGGTGGTGATGGTCAGTTCATGGAGAAAAAGCTCGACTACAAAGATCCAGCATCCTTTTTTCGGGACGCACCGCTTCCTGACTCGAAGGGTGGGGCTCCTGCAACTGGCAAGGGAGACGGTCGTGATGCAACTAAACCAGGCATCCAAATAGTGAGCTACTCGCAGAAAGCGCCAGAAGTTGAAGAGAAGGACAACAAGGATGATGAGTCTATCTACCTACCTTCTGGCTCCATCCTGACAGGGGTGCTCATCAACGGTATGGACGCACCAACATCTCAAGGTGCTCGTCGAGATCCGTTCCCTTCGACCCTCAGGATTCAGAAAGAGGCTATTTTGCCTAACCGCTTCCGTGCGGATGTTCGTGAGTGCTTCCTGATTGTTTCAGGCTATGGAGATCTCAGTTCAGAGCGAGCGTACCTGCGTGGCGAGACCTTCTCGTGCGTTCGGGATGATGGGGGGGTCATAGAAGCGAAGCTGGATTCCTATGCAGTGGGTGAAGACGGTAAGGCCGGTGTCCGTGGTCGCGTCGTATCGAAGCAGGGGCAAATCATCGCCAAGAGCTTGATGGCAGGCTTCCTTGGTGGCGTTTCCGAAGCCTTTGACGTCAATCCTGTGCCGGTCGTCAGCACTAACCCTGGCTCAAATACCCAGTACCAGTCTGTGTTCTCCGACCAGATGTTGCAGGGAGCAGCAGTGAAGGGGGCCAGTAAGGCGCTAGATCGCATCGCTCAGTTCTATATCGACATGGCCGAAGGCATCTTCCCCGTTATCGAGGTCGATGCTGGCCGTCAGGTAGACATCATCGTGACCAAAGGAACCAAGCTACAAATTCGTTCCACCGGGGGAACCAAGAAATGAAAAATTTGAACATTTTGACCAGAAAGGGCAGTTCCAGAGGCGAGGCTCAAAAGGAACAGGCAGTAAGATCCGCAAAGATGTTGGGGGTGGGTGCAGCGCTACTTATTTTGTCGGGCTGTTCGACGTTCAACATCGGCAAGGATGAGTATAGCTGTCCGGGAATGCCGAATGGTGTTCAGTGTATGTCAGCGCGAGACGTTTACGCCGCAACCAATGACGGAAATGTCCCGCGCCCAATGAAACCAGAGGAAGTCGAGGCCAAAGCGGAAGCGGATGGCGAAGGTTCCTCAAACGTTTCAGCGAACTCATCTAGCTCCGGAGACCCGGTGATTGACAACTATGTCGCACCGCGTCTTCCGGATCGCCCGATTCCAATTCGTACACCAGCACAGGTTATGCGGATTTGGGTAGCTCCCTGGGAGGACACCAATGGTGATCTCATCGTGACAGGGTATGTCTATACCGAAATCGAACCGCGCAGGTGGGTGATTGGGGATGGCACACCGCAAAGTGAGCCAGTTTTGAGACCGCTGCAAACGGTACAACACGAACCGAAGTCTGAAACAACCAAATAGGAGATGTTCTTGATGAACGCAAATCAGTTGGCGAATGCCTCAAGTAAAAACAACGCACTCTTCCTCTTCCTGGGGTTGATGGTGGTAGCCTTCCTGCTCGTGCCGGATCAGGCCCACGCTGGTACTGGTGGTACAGCGTTTGACGACGTATGGGTAACTCTCAAGGATTGGACCCAAGGTACTTTGGGTCGAATCGTTGCGGGTGCGATGATCCTGGTCGGTGTTGTTGGTGGTATCGCTCGCCAGAGCCTCATGGCTTTCGCTATGGGTATCGGTGGCGGTATGGGCCTGTACAACTCCCCGACCGTAGTGGAATCCATCATGTCTGCTACTCTGGAACATGCAGAGAAGGTCATCCCGGCTGTTGTGCAACTCAGCAATGGCCTGGGGGTGTAAAAGACACCTTGCCGTTAATCAACGGGTGATAGGGGCAGCCTAAAAGCTGCCCTTATTTTTTGGCAAAAAGTCCAGTCATAACAAATTCCAACTATTTCCTTATTTGCTCAAAAAGGGCACTTCCACAGCCCATGTTTATGCACTCCCTCCCGTAACCTCCAGCATTGGGTTCTTGTAACTCAAAACGAATGGAGAATGCGATGATCAATTTCAAGCCTAAAATTCCGGCGATGCTTGGGGCTCTGGCGGTTCTTACCGCTGGTGCTGCTCATGCAGAGCTGCTGGAATACACCTTTAAGGCTCCAGATGGTACGCAACGGTCTCTGACTCCGAATGCCAACTATGCCAACCCAACGGGCAATATCTCGTTTGCCTTGAGTGCCGGTATCGACCGAAAGGTAAAGATTTCGGTGATTCGGTCGGATGGAACAGTGGTTTCGACAGCGACCAGCCACCTTCTTGGGGCTACTGATCGCATCACAGTGGGTGGAAAATCCTACTATGGTGCGGAACTTCAACTACCGGCTCCTTCCGAGGGAGTCTACAAACTAAGGGCCGAAATACTGGCGTCAGACGGAAGTTCCGTTCAGACTGATGAATACCCGCTTCAAGTCGATACGACAGCGCCAAGTTTGGCAAACGTGACAGTAAAAGGGGAATGGAACCGGGCGCTTTCTGATGGAACGCTACTGCGAGGTCCTAACCGATTTTCAGGTATAGATGTGTCTGCATCTGATGCCGGTTCTTCGGTTTCCTCTATACAGGCGTATGCTGTAGATAGCAAAGGCAAGAGGAGTCCTGTTGTCTCGGTTAATTACGCCAACGGCCAAGGCCAGTTGTTGAACTGGAGCACTGTGTTCCCTAATGGGGAGGATCTATATACGCTTCATTTCGAGGCCCTGGATAAAGCAGGGAACAAAGGGTCAATAGCCTATCCTATTGCTTGGGATTCAGTAGGTGCAAAGTCTGGAGAGAATCCTGAGCCAGTAGCAGTGTATGACCCTAAGAACCCGCAGGCCTCAACTTTTAAGGTTAATGGTCAGGCCCTATCAGGTTTTGCGCCTTATCAGAACGGAATGACCATTTATTCCGATACCTACAGGGTGCTCTACCGGATACCCAAAACAAACTCCTATCCTTCTTCACCTTACGGTGCTCAAAGCGGTAACTGGTGTGATTATAAAAACTGTATTGAAGGCAATATCATTGCCGAAGACGGTACATATGATTATCGGCAGACGCAAGCTGATGTATTCCAGCAACATGGGACAAAAACTAAGTCGTTTATTATTTACGACTGGGTTATGAACTCTCTTGGTAATACATCCGTCAGTGTGAAAGCTGATCCATCGGTTAGCTTGGCTCCCATCGGTAAGTATGTTGAATATCTTAGGGATGATGGTCAGTGGGTCCGCGGTGAAACCATTAATATGAGCTCAGTTAACCATTATAAAAAACTGAGATTTCATGTTGAGCCGAGACCTTACGCTCAGGAGTTATGGGGATCTTGGTTGCCTACTACTAAAATTCCGGCAAATGCTTCTTATGCAGAAGTGGATACGGATATATCGTTCAGTGGGCGCTCATGTTCATGGCCTGGATATTGGTCTCGACCGGAAGGGAAGCCTGAACTTCCGTCTGATCGGATTGGGGCAACGTTCTGCTATGACCTTAACCCTCCTGAAATTGCTGGGTTAGAACGAAATGGGCGGATTTTTAAAGCTCATTTCCGTGAGCCTGATTCATTTGACGGTTGGGGTGTTAACCAGTGGGTTATTTCTAACAACTCAAGTGCGTCTGCGATAACCTCGACTGGCGAAGAACGTCCGTTGTCTCGTACTGAAGTTCTTCGTAGTAGCACAAATGATTGGTTTTTCACATTTTCTGCTGAGAATCTGTCAGAGGGCACATATACCGGCATATCTCTCGTAGCTAAAGATGCTTTCGGTAATGAGGTTAAGCAGGTATTCACTGGCTCCCAATATGCTATGAGCATAGATAATTCAGCGCCGACACTAACCGTATCGATCAGTGATGGAGCACCAATCCAGTCTTTGGATGATGTTGTAATCACCTTGACTGATACTGCCGACCCGAGTCCTAAGCTGACCTCTATTGCCCTCGTCGGAGGCCCAGCCGATGACAAGGTGCAGTTGTCTTGGCGTGAGGAGTCGAAAGGTCGATTCCGCCTTGAGTACCCGGTAATGTTCCCGTCTTTGAAGGAAGGGGAATCTTACACGCTGACTGTTTCCGGTGAGGACGCACAAGGCAACGCGGTTCAAAAGGCGGTTGGCTTCGAGTACAAACCGCGTCAGGTGATGCTGGCGGATGGGATGGATGGCAAGGTTATGGTCCCCGCTGTCACTCATGAATTTGTTCATGCAGATGGCAAGCGGATCATCGAGACCAAGCCGCTGACGCTCAGTGATGGTGCTGTCGTGACAGGTTCATACGACGTGTTTGCGACCCTCCGTTCTGATGCGAAAGTGCCGCTGGTGGTGAATGGGGTGCGTATCGAGCCGGGCCAGACAATGGGGATCATGAGCCAACATGATTTCGGTGCGTCAGGTGGTCGTTTGAGCATTCCGGTTAAACCGGCTGTTCCTGATGTGGTCGGCTCTTCCAGTCTTCTTGTCATGACCTCCGCGCCGAACTCACCCATCTTGGTTGTGGACATCAATACCTGGAAAGGGACGGCCAAGCTCTCGGCTGAATCATGGACAATTCGCCAGGTTATTGACCCGGTGAAAATCTATGCCCTGCCAGAGTCGGGTGTGCCTTGCCGGTTCACCACGAAAGAGGATGTGGCTATGGCCGCAGACCCAATTCGTGACCCGGTGTGTTTGCTCCAATGGGACAGAACTCCGGATGAGGCTGAACAAACTACGCAGGACAACAACGGGATGAAAGTTGCCGGGCTGGTGGGGCAGGCTGTGAGCATTGGTGAACAACCTGTCGAATACAGCCTGTACCTGTTCAGTGGTGACGGTTCCAAGGTAAAAGTTGGGTCTGGCTCTCAGAACCTGACGGTAACTACTGCCTATGGCTCTGTTGGTTACACCCCGATTGATGACATTGCTCAGGTGAATCGCGTCATTGAAGACTTTGATGTGAACTTCAAGCAGAGCAAAGGTCCTGATTGTTCAATCACTCTCAGTGCTGACCGTGCGAAAAACGAGGCCGCGAACAAAGCTGTTGGCAGTGCAAGCCGCACCTGTCTGTTCGAGTGGCAGCAGATCCCCGATGGACTGGTCCAAGACCCGTTATCGGAATCTCCTTCGTTGTCAGGTTCCCTGGCCGAGAACGGTGATCACCCTCTGGGGTGGCGGGTAAGTATTTTCACCCGTAACGGCACTCGGGTGACGTTGAACGACGAGACTTTCAATGTCGAAGCGGTTGACCCACCAGCTCCGACCGTTGAACTAGCCTCCGACTACAACTTCAAAGACAACATCTACTTGGTGCCGATGACAGGTAACTACCTGGGTGATGCCATTATCAACTCTGAACGAGCTGATCTGGATATTGCCATATCGCGCAACTCTGATGTTCTTGAGTCTGAGACCTTCACTCCGGGATGGGGTGCCACCAATAAGGTGTATCGCCGCATCAATACCGATGAGCGAGCGTTGTGGGAGGAGACCACCTACAAGGTGAACGCGGCCTACAACAAGGTGCCTGATGTGAAGACTGAGGTTGTCTACCGGGCTATCTCTGCACCTTCTGACAGTATCCGTCCTATCGTTGAAGTTAAAGGTGATACCGCGATTGACACCCAGGCATTGCCGGTTAGGGTTCTCATCCGTGATCAGTACAAACCTGATGGTGACTATGACGCTAACACGATGGGGGTGTGGAAAGTACGCCTGATCCAGCAAAAGGCCTACAACGAGACGGTTGCGCTCACTGATTATGCGGAAGCATCGAACGGTGAAGCTCAGTTCTCAGTAGACCTGTCTGGTGTGGATACTTCCTCCGTCCGTATCGCTGCTGAGGCTGTTCTGGAAAGCCCTGTTGAGGGTTACAACCGCACAGAGTTGTCTATCAGACCTGCCTTCTTGACAGTGCTTCGTGGTGGTGCCATCGGTGCTGGCGTGGAGGCTCGCAAGTTGTCTGGTGAAGCTCCGTTCACTGCTGTGTTCAAGCTATCTTTGGACGACCGTCAGGATCTCCGGGCTACCGGCCAGGTTGTGTGGGAAACCAGTAAGGACGACGGTAAAACCTGGGAGCAGTTCATCCCAGAAGATCGATACAAGTATCAGCTTGTGAAGACCTTCGACAAGGGGGAGTACCAGGTTCGGGCCAAGGTGGTGAACGTCAACTCAGGTGCGGAAAAGTACACCGAAGCGGTCAGTGTTGTCGCTTACGACAAACCTGATATTGCTGTTATCGGCCCGACCACGTTGTTTGTCGGAAGTGAAGGCAAGTACACAGCGAACCTGACGTTGAACGATGAGCCAATCTCCGGTGGCAATGCCATTGTTGAGTGGTCTACTGACGGTGGCAAAACCTACGCGCAGACAGGGGATAGCATCACGCTTTCGAGCGATGAAGAAACCCGATACCGCCTGTGGGCTCGTGTGCGCTCTGCCACTGCACCGGCTGATGACGGCTATGCCTATGAAGTTGCGAAAACGGCAGTTGACTTCCGAGCAGTGAAGGCCCCCCGTCCTTACGTGACAGGGCCGCGAGTCATTGAGACCGGTAAGAAGTATGTGTTCAAAGCCGAAACCAGCCTGCCTTACCGTGGGATGGACGTGAAGCTGAACGGGTTCTTCACGCTGCCTGATGGCTCAATTGTGCAGGGTGATACTGCTGAGTACGTGCCTTCGGACACTGACCTCAACCAGGCTACTGTAGAAACGAAGTACACCACCTGGATCGAAGGATACCGAGATCAGGGTGCAGAAGCCTCGCATAGCCTACGCTCCCGCGTGTGGCAGTATGTATGGCCGAGCTTCGGAATGCAGGTCAGGAAGAACGCTGACGTGGCTCCTGCGACGATCACCGCGTCAGTGCGGCCAATTGCCTTCAACGGCAAGCTGGAAGAACCGACCTACGAGTGGGAGTTGCCGGAAGGCGCAGTGATTCAGGATCAGCGGCAGGATATTGTCCGGTCCTTTGTGATCAATGAGCCGGGCGATTACAACATCAAGGTGACTGTCCGTGATGCTCGCGGCCATGAAACCGTGATCGAGCAACCGCTCAAGATCGGCCAGGCAGAGCCCTATGCTATCGACCTGCAATACTCTGGCTCGAACAAATACGAGCGTGAGCCTCTGGATGTGCTGTTGCGACCGTACATTTCTGGCGGCCACCCACGCGACCGTATTTCGACTCGCGTCTACTCGGTAGATGGTACGCCGTTGGAAAGCAGCGGTTACTACGGCAGAGCAACTCTGGGCGCTGGTGAGCACAGCATCAAGCTGAAAATAACCTCAGAAATGGGGCATGAAGCTGAGGGCGAGGTGAACATCAATGTGGCAGAGAACAAGTTGCCTGCATGTAGCCTGAGCTCACGAGAGACCGTTGGGTCGTGGATCGTTTATGCGAACTGCGAAGATACCGATGGCCGCATGAAGTCCTACGAATGGACCATTGCCGGTGAGTTGCAGAGCATCAGCTCTGATCGAGTGACTATCAGCAAGGGCACCTATGAAACGATGCCGACCATCTCTCTGGTTGGGGTCGATGACTCTGGTGGCAAATCCGAAGCTGTTACCATGAACTAAGGTTCATTCCTCTCAAAGCCCGGTTCAGACCGGGCTTTTTTTTGTATCGCGCTGGAATTGTCCAAATTGGGCTATTACAGAGGCGAGTCTATTTCCCTCCCCCGGATACACTGCCCAGCATCCAGTAATCCAATCTTAGGGGATAGACATGCGGACAAAATTACTCGGGGCGCTGATGGTGTTCGGGATTATTACCGGCACGGCTCATGCGTCATCGAAATTGGAAATCACCGATCCCAGAGCGGCGAAGATAGAGGACATCGTAGAGCTACCCATCAAAGGGGTTCGAGCCGTCCAAAGTGATGGGCAGATCATGTTCCTCTCTGAAAACGGGCGATTTGTTATTTCAGGACAAATCTACGACCTGTGGAGCAAGAAGCCCCTCAACACGATGTCCCAAATGAGGGATGTAGCGGAGCGTATCCACTTCAAGAGCATGGGCATGGATGTGGACACGCTGAACACCGTTTCGATGGGGCGTGGTGACAAAGAGGTGGTGGTCTTTGTCGATCCTAGATGCGCGGTTTGCCATCAGCTCATGGGTGATGCCAAATCGCTGGTGGATGATTACACCTTTAAATTTATCGTGATTCCTGCTCTGGGTGCTGAGTCCAACCGCTTGGCAAAGAACTTGTACTGCGCGAAAGACAAAACCCACGCGCTCGATGCGCTGATGAACAACACCTTGGGTTCCCTTCCTTCAAAAGAAACCTGCGACCCCGGCCAATACGATCAAACGCTGCTGACAGCTCATTTCATTGGGATTGAGGGCGTTCCGTTCGTGGTTGCTCCGGATGGTCGTGTCAGCAAAGGACGTCCGAAGAACCTGAAATCATGGTTGGAGAGTGTTGAATGATCGTAACCATCAAAAAGAAACTCGAAGAAACGTTGATCCCGGAGCACTTGCGAGCTGCCGGGATTATTCCTGTCCTGGCCTATGACGAAGACGATCATGTCTTCCTTATGGATGACCACAGTGCAGGCTTTGGTTTCATGTGTGAGCCCCTGTGTGGTGCCGATGAAAAAGTTCAGGAGCGAATGAACGGTTTCCTGAATCAGGAGTTCCCGTCGAAGACTACGCTCCAGTTTGTTCTGTTCCGCTCCCCGGACATCAATCAGGAGATGTACCGGATGATGGGGTTGCGTGATGGCTTCCGTCACGAGCTGCTGACATCTGTCATCAAGGAACGGATTAACTTCCTCCAGCACCACACGACAGAACGCATATTTGCCAAGACCAACAAAGGTATCTACGACAATGGCTTGATCCAAGACCTCAAGCTGTTCGTTACGTGCAAAGTCCCCATCAAGAACAATAACCCGACTGAAAGCGAACTCCAGCAGCTCGCACAGCTTCGCACGAAGGTCGAATCATCGCTTCAAACCGTTGGTCTGCGTCCCCGCACAATGACGGCGGTGAACTACATCCGGATCATGAGCACCATCCTGAATTGGGGGCCGGATGCTTCATGGCGACATGACTCTGTGGATTGGGAGATGGATAAGCCCATCTGCGAGCAAATCTTCGATTACGGCACTGATGTGGAAGTCAGCAAGAACGGCATCAGGCTGGGGGACTACCACGCGAAAGTCATGTCAGCGAAAAAGCTGCCTGACGTTTTCTACTTTGGTGATGCGTTGACCTATGCCGGGGATCTCAGCGGCGGCAACTCCAGCATCAAAGAAAACTACATGGTTGTGACCAATGTGTTTTTCCCTGAGGCAGAAAGCACGAAAAACACTCTGGAGCGCAAACGCCAGTTCACTGTAAACCAAGCCTACGGGCCGATGCTCAAATTCGTGCCGGTGCTGGCGGACAAAAAGGAGAGCTTCGACACTCTCTATGAGTCCATGAAAGAGGGGGCTAAGCCAGTCAAGATCACCTACTCGGTGGTTTTATTTGCTCCAACCAAAGAACGTGTTGAAGCGGCGGCGATGGCCGCACGAAACATCTGGCGTGAATCTCGGTTCGAGCTGATGGAGGATAAGTTCGTTGCTCTGCCGATGTTCCTCAACTGCCTGCCATTCTGTACAGACCGGGATGCAGTGCGAGACCTATTCCGCTACAAGACCATGACAACCGAGCAGGCGGCTGTGGTCCTGCCGGTGTTTGGGGAATGGAAGGGGACCGGGACCTATCATGCAGCGCTGATTTCCCGCAACGGCCAGCTCATGAGTCTGTCTCTTCACGACAGTAATACCAACAAAAACCTGGTGATCGCAGCCGAATCCGGCTCGGGTAAATCGTTCCTTACCAACGAACTGATTTTTTCCTACTTGTCCGAGGGTGCTCAGGTCTGGGTTATTGATGCCGGTAAGTCCTACCAGAAGCTGTCGGAAATGCTCAATGGCGACTTCGTTCACTTTGAAGAAGGAACGCACGTCTGCCTCAACCCGTTCGAGCTCATACAGAACTACGAGGACGAAGAAGACGCGATTGTCAGCCTCGTTTGTGCAATGGCGTCGGCCAAAGGCTTGCTGGATGAATGGCAAATCTCTGCGCTGAAACAGGTCCTTTCTCGCCTGTGGGAAGAGAAAGGTAAAGAGATGAAGGTTGACGACATCGCTGAGCGCTGTCTGGAAGAAGAAAACGACCAGCGCCTCAAGGATATTGGTCAGCAGCTCTACGCCTTTACGTCGAAAGGTAGCTACGGGAAATACTTCTCTCGCAAGAACAACGTCAGCTTCCAGAACCAGTTCACTGTACTGGAGCTCGATGAACTGCAAGGGCGTAAGCACTTGCGTCAGGTTGTACTGCTCCAGCTTATTTACCAGATCCAGCAAGAAGTATTCCTGGGTGAACGTAACCGCAAGAAAGTCGTCATCGTGGATGAGGCCTGGGACCTGCTCAAAGAGGGCGAGGTCTCGGTCTTCATGGAACATGCCTACCGCAAATTCCGTAAGTACGGTGGCTCCGTTGTCATTGCAACGCAGTCCATCAACGACCTCTATGAGAACGCAGTGGGCCGCGCCATCGCGGAGAACTCGGCCAGCATGTACTTGCTCGGCCAAACCGAAGAAACCGTGGAATCTGTTAAACGTAGCGGTCGTCTGACCCTTTCAGAGGGCGGGTTCCACACCCTCAAGACGGTACACACCATCCAGGGCGTGTACTCAGAAATCTTTATCAAATCGAAGAGCGGCATGGGCGTCGGACGCTTGATAGTGGGCGACTTCCAGAAGCTGCTTTATTCGACCGATCCGGTGGACGTTAACGCCATCGACCAGTTTGTGAAACAAGGCATGAGCATTCCTGAGGCAATCAAGGCCGTGATGCGAAGCCGTCAGCAGGCTGCATAACCAGGGAGACAGTAATGGACATTAAATCAATCGCAATCGCCGCCATTCTCGGTGCCGCTGGTGGCTTCGGCGGTAGCTACTACGTGATGAGCGAACAAACGGCAAGCATCCATCAGCGTTTGAATCAAACCCCGCCAGTGGTCGTGGTTGACTTCGCTAAAGTGGCGTCGGCGTATCCCGCTGGTGCCTCTCAGGAGGAAGTTGAAAGACTGATGGTCAAGACCAATGACGCAATTTTGAAGTTGAAAGACGCAGGTTATTTGGTCCTTGACGCAAGTGCTGTCGTCGGTGCTCCAAGTGACGTGTACCTCCCTGATGAGGTGCTGAAATGAATTTTCCACTCAAGAAGTATTTCGTCAAAAAGGAATCCTGGAAGCGCTTCGGGGTTAAGGCCGGTGTGACACTACTGGTTCTTTGGGCTGCTGGTGCGGCCTTTGCCAGCCGCTACCGTATTGGCATTGATCCACAACAGGAGAAGTGCCTGCCGGGTTACACCTTCTTCCTCATTGATCTGAACGACCAAACTCTGGAGAGGGGAGCTGTTTACGCCTTCCAAGCCAAGAACATGCAGCCTTTCTACAAGGACGGGACTCGCATGGTCAAAATCCTCACCGGTATGCCGGGGGATAAAGTCGAGATCAACGATAAGTGGAAGATCACCGTCAATGGTGATGTCGTCGGAGAGGGGCTCCAGCTCGCAGGGAAACTACATCTGCCAGAGAGCCACTTTTACGGCAAGACCACGCTGAAAGAGAATAACTACTGGTTTATGGGCAAAAGCCCATTCAGCTTCGACTCACGTTACTGGGGGACTGTGAAAAATGATCAGATCATTGGCCGCGCATATCCCCTGTTCTAAGAGCGTTCTGGTGGCGTTGATATTCTCTGTGGCTGGCGGGGCATACGCTCAAGAGTCTCCGCTCACAGAGCAGGATAAGGCGCTTATTGAGAAAGGAAAGCAAATTGCCCAAAAGGCCCAGAAGATGGAAATGCCATCTCTGTTGCAAAACCAACACATGGACGAGGCTCAGGCCGAAGCCAAGGCATTTTTCAAGCAGCTCCAAACTACTAACCCAACGCTCAAGGAGATGCACCGGAAACAGGCTGAAAAGGGTATCTACTCTGACCATCGGATACTGGTTTTCGCCTCGTTGTCTCTTGGCGAACAGGGGTTAGATGACGTCCTAACGGCGGTGTCAGGCCAGCCTGATTCTGTAATTGTGTTCCGTGGCATCCCGGAAGGAATGAACTTGGGGCAGGGAGTTAAAGCTATTCAGGCGCTCGCGGCCAAAAAAGACCCAGTGCCGAACATCATCATCAACCCTACGTTGTTCAAAACGTACAACATCACAGCCGTTCCCACGATTGTGATGCTGGAGGATGAGCCGCTGCCTGGCGAACAACCAAACGTCGTCGCCCAGGTCTCCGGGTTGTCCGACCCGGTATGGTTGGCTCGGGAAGTGGATAACGGAGAAAAAGGCGATCTCGGCGTTAAGGGGCCGGTGGAGAAAATCAGTGAGCCAGACCTTATTGATGTTGCCAAGAAACGCCTTGCCAATATCGACTGGGAAGAGAAGAAGAAACAGGCTATAGAGCGCTTCTGGACCAAGCAGAATTTCAATGAGCTGCCCAGAGCGCCAAAATCTCGAACACGAGAAATTGACCCTAGCGTCATGATCACCAGTGACATCAGCACTCCGGATGGCACTGTGTTCGCTCACGCGGGTGACGTGATCAACCCATTGTGCGATCCGAAGGAAGTTTGCAAGCCTGGAACGCGGCCATTTACCCAAGCGGTCGTAGTTTTCGACCCGCTGGACAAAAAGCAAATGGAGCTGCTCGCCAAGAAGCTGCCTGAAATTAAGCAGGAACCTGGCGTACAACGGATTACCTATATCGCCACAGAGTTCGACAAAGACAAAGGCTGGGATTCCTACAAGAGTGTCACCGACAACTTTGACGCGCCGGTATATCTGCTGACGCCAGATCTGATTACCCGGTTCGAGCTGGAGCACACACCGAGCGTCATTACTGCCAGAGGCAAGAAGTTTGTTGTCCGCGAACTTGCTGAGGAGGGCGGTGAATGATTTTTGCCCCGGCTTTCCAACCAATTAAAGACGTCGGCACAGGTTCGTTTGTCGCTGCTGAGGTACTGGCTCGTTGGTACGACGAAGGCCGGGTTCTTACACCATCCTCTCTGTCATCACCTCCTTATTGGGGGCTGGTGGATATGGAGATGGCACGGTTCATTCAGGACAACCTTCATTATTGCTTGGATCTGTACCCAGCTCTTTTTCTGAATGTCTCTGAACATACTTTGCAATCAGACGTCATTTTCAAAGCGTGGTGGAGGGTTGTCCGCGACATTGCTAAGAATCACTCATCACGGCTTGTCATCGAGATTACCGAGGGCATTCAGGATGCCTCTCTCGCATTGAGATGGGAGGCTCTTACCGAAATAGGGGTTGAGCTGGCGCTGGATGACTATGGAGACAAAAACTCTTCGCTGGAGCGCCTGAGTCGTTATGACTGGCACTATTGCAAGTTTGACGCGAGAAGACTGCGGTCGCTTGAAGACTACTCGGCCATCCTCCACTGCCGCCGAAAAGGCATACAGCTCATTGCTGAGCAGGTGGAGAGCTTCCCATTGGGGGAGAGCGCCAAATTACTTGGACTGTCATGGCAACAAGGTTTCTATCACGGGAAGCCTGCTGTCATGGAGAAACACTTGAATTACGTAAAGGCCTTACCATGATGCAAAAAATTCTACGGGTCATTGCCGTTAGCGCGGTCTTTTGGGTTCGTTCGGTATCGGCTGACCCTGGGTGCCAGAATGCGGAAGTAATCGGCGGAAAACTGATTACTGACATCTGCTGGAGCTGTATTTTTCCCATCAAAGTAGCAGGGGTTCCTATAAGTGGTGGAGGCGGATCATTCCCGAGTGAAGCCGTAAGCAACCCTCTGTGTATGTGCGAGGATAATCTAGGGGTCCCTCGGCCTGGAGTCACCACTTCTATGTGGGAGCCAGCACGGCTTGTTGAATTTCAGAGAGTGCCTGGCTGCTCATCTGTCTTGAATGGTGTCAGGTTCCCGTTTGATAGGACTAACCAAGGGCATCATGGCATGGGAGACATGGATGGTGGTGATGGTTCTTTTATGCACTATCACTACTATGCGTTTCCTCTGTTGGTGATGCTCGATTTATTTATTAAGCAGACCTGTAATGCTGATGGGTATATGGATCTCGACATCATGTACATGTCGGAGCTCGACCCGACCTGGAACAATGATGAGCTCGCTTTTTTTACCAATCCAGAGGCGGCGGCAGTAGCAAACCCAATTGCGGCGGCTGCGTGTACTGCTGATGCTGTCTCATCAACCGCTGGAAAACCTTTAAAACAGCTTTTCTGGTGTGCTGGTTCATGGGGCACCCTGTATCCATTTAGTGGCAACCAGAATGGTGGAAAAGGTGTTATCCGCGATAGCAGTCTTCTTAGCACAAGGGTTCTGGCTGCTTTGCATCGCCGGGGGTTAGCGTGGAAGACAATGGGTTCTGAGGCTATGTGTAGAGGTGTTATTAGCCCAACACTACCCAAAACGCAGTACAAATTCACGCTATTGCATCCGGTTCCAGAGACAAACTCATCTCACGTAATTGGCGAATCCACTCTTACGTGGGGTCTGGCGCGAACTATACCGGCAATTGGGCAAGACCCTATTTACACCATCTGGCGATGGAATGATTGCTGTAACAATTGAGCAGACCCTAACGAATTTGCACGGGCATTTTAGATTATGCCCCAAAAGGGCCACTACACGTACAGGTGGCCCTTGTCTTCTCAGATAGCATGGGAAGGTTGAAATGGAGAACACAATGCGAAGTCATAATTACTTTATGAAAGCTGTGGCCTCGCTGTTGACAGTAACCATGTCTGCGCTGCCGATACATTCCTACGCTAACGGTAGCCAAGACCAGGACATCACAGCGGTGGGTAAAGAGGCCCAGGCTTTCGGACAAAACCTCTCAAACTCATTCAAGTCGAGCTCGGGGACTGTGCAAGATGGCACAATCTCTATGCCGACGTTGAAAGACGGTCAATTCCAAATGAACGGGGGGAGTCAGATTAATGTCAATGATCTATTCCCCGGAACGAGCGGGACCAACAATAAACCTGATAGTTATTACTTCCCTGATGCCAATAAACCTGATGTGGGCGGTCTGCAAGGCATTTACGACTCTGGCGATGACATGGACAGCGTGGGGAATAATGCAAAAGGGTCGCTGTGGAGTGATGCCAATAGTGCTAATCCATCAATCTCTGGTGCGGCATACAAGGTTCTTCTCGATGCCTCTAATCGATCACGCCCTGATTTCAGTAATGACCCTGTACTAAATCTAAGCAAAAAGACCTATGAGGATATGGACCTCATCGCAGGTGGCTTTGGGGATTGTTCTGCCGAAACAACCATCAATCAGAATACTATCAACGCCCACATTCCAGAGTATGAACGGTGTCAGCGTGTTGTAGATCAAAGCGCGGACTGTGAGGTTGTCCATGACTACGATGCCTCTGTGGTGAAGCACTATGATGGTCCATATAACCTCAAATCTTGTGGAGAAGGCTGTACTGAGTTGTGGATTGGCCGAGTTGGTAACGACTACTGGAGTGGCAACTGTTCGATTTATGAGGAATACACGCGGGTCCAAGTCAGTAATCCAGACGCCATAGTGTCTGCAACTCTTGAGTACGCCAAGTGGGATGACTACATGCAAGTTTGGGTTGGTAAATCAGGTCAGGAAACTAAAGTATGGTCCGGCCCTGACGGCAATTTCCCTCCAGAAACGGCTGGCCGATGTGAATTGTCAACAAGTTGGGAGCGAAACCCTAATATTGATGTCACTCCCTATTTCAAGAATGTGAAAGATGGTGATGTTGTTACGTTTAAGATCCGCGTTTCAGTAACTGGCGCAGGTGAGGGTTTTGGCCGCATAAAGCTACGCTATGACCCATCAAAAGCCATTACCAAGGATGAGTGGGCTCCACAGAGCTGCATGGATTCAGCCAAAGGGGTTGTAGATGGTTTTGCGGAAGGCGAGATCACATGTATAGATGACCCGACTGATGCTACGGGCTGCACAGTCATCAATGGGATCAAAGTTTGCGAATCTCAACTCAAGCCGTCACCTTTGCCTGGTATTCCAAAACTATGCAAAAAGGTTCGAGTTAAAGCTGACTATGACTTTTATAAGGGGCAAATGGACTGCTGGACAGACCCTCAAGGTGAAACGCACTGTCCGGTAAACACGGGCGGGAATCTCGATAGCTGTCAGAAATATGAAGAAAACCCTCAGTGCGGCTTCATCAGTTCCAAATGTGTTGATGGTGCTCAGGGAAGTTCTGGTACGTGCTACGTCCACGAGGATACTTATGACTGTGGTACAGATGTTTCTGTTCCGACCTTGGAAAAGGAAACTGAGTACCAGTGCGGTGGGCCTATACGCTGCATGGGAGATGACTGCCTTGATTTGACCAAAACACAAAGCACTGATTTTGCTCGCGCTACTGCGTTGCTCAATGCAGCCCAATTCATGACGCAGGATATGAGCTGCACAGGCCAAGATGGGGATGACAATCCTACCGGGGATGAAAACGTTATTTGCTCTGCTTTTGCAGGGGAAGCTGGCGAATGCAAGATAGCTGTTGGGGGAGTTTCTGATTGCTGTGAAAAGCCAACCAATATATCTCTTGCCGATTATCTGAACCTAATAATGGCCGTTCCAAAGCTCGATGGCGCAGTGATGGGGCTGACTGATGGTAATGCGCTTAAAGGTGCTTATCAGGTACTTAGGGAACCTGCCCTTCAAGGGTGGACAGAAGTCACAAAACCGTTCACAAGTTATATAGAGAACGTTTCAGGTGCTGTTGATTCGTTCTTCCAGCCTGTAGAGCAGTTTGTTGATCAACTCATTGACCAGCTCAAAGAGCAAGTCAAAGAAGTGATGATGGATGTCATGAAATCAGCAGGCCAAGATGCAGCAACAGAGCAGGCGGCTGCCGCAGCATCTGAACAAGCTGCCGAAGCAATGATGGAGACTGCGACAACATGGCTTAGCACTGCCATGACGATATATACCGTCTATGTCGTTGCGATGGTGATGATCCAGATGATTTATAAGTGCGAGGAAGAAGAGTTCACTATGAACGCCAAAAGAGCGCTCAAGAATTGCACCTATGTAGGCTCTTATTGTAAATCTAAGGTGTTGGGCGCTTGTATTGAAAAAAGAGAAGCGTATTGCTGCTTCAATTCTCCGCTCTCTCGTATTATACAAGAACAGGTTCGCCCTCAATTGGGGCAGAACTTTGGAGACCCCAAAAATCCTCAGTGTGAAGGGATTCCACTAGATAAAATTGCCGAAATTGATTGGAGCAAAATTAATTTGGATGAGTGGCTTGGGATATTACAGCAGAACGGTAAATTCCCTGATCCGGCCTCAATAAATCTCGACTCGCTGACTGGAGCAGGGAATGACTTCAATATTGACGGGACGCGGAAGAATGCTCAGGAAAGGGCGTTGGAGCGGTTGGAAGGGATTGATATTGACGCGAAGCGAAAAGAGGCGACAAACAGCATAGACCCTCAAACAGGCGCGCCAACTGGTGGTGGTGGATAAAAAAAGGGGCCTTTCGGCCCCTTTCTCATGTAGATTGATTACGCTTCTGGGTAAACAAATAACTCTGCTTTTCCCTGATCAAGAAGGTAAGGGAAAGCAACTTTTTCGCCATTATCCAGCTCAACCGATTTTGGAGCAAGGTAGAGGTAGGCCCAAGCTGGTAGCTGTTTGCTAATAGCTGCGTAGATCGCTTGCTGAGGAGCATGGCTTGCTGCCCCATTACCGACATTCACAAAGTTGTATGCGGTCTCATGGCCTGATGTGAAGGCATACGCTGTACCTTGAACGCCAGAGACAAAATTAGGAGCTGACCCTAGGCGAGGCTCCACGATTTTCACCTTAACGGAACACATGTCAGCTACCTTACTTTGTCCGTTCACCCACGTCGGGCAACCCCATTCATTCTTGTAGAACTGATAGGTTAGGCGACCATCTTTGTCATACAGAAGCGTGAAATTGGCACCCAAATCAGTCAGCGCTGACTCAATGGAAACTTTCACATGTGAAAGAAATTTGGCCTGAGCGTCTGCCGGTGAAACTGCTTCGTTAGCAGGCATCCAAGCGATCAAGCTATTGCGAGCGCCATGCTGTTTGGGGCCGATAGCCCAGTTCGCAAGGTTGACCAAGCCACCTTGCCAGTCGGTCATTCCGAGCTGAGGGGACATGTAGCCAGACAGCACGTAGGCTGCCCCAAACGTTTTGGTGTCGGTCAGACGCTCCAGCTTGTCACGCGGAACAGAAGCGTCTTGGATGCCTGTTACCAGGCCACCGGCCTCCGCGATGTTGTAAGCGCGACTGTGATTGGTTTTGTACGCTGTGGGTTCGTAACTGCTGGTGGATGCACAGCCAGATAGAGCTGCTACAGCCAGAGCCACGGTGGTGATTAAAGCCTTTTTCATGTTGTTCTCCGTTCTTACCTGAGTTGAATCTGATTTACTTCGATAATATCACAGCATCAAAAAATGCAACCATAAAAGACAAAAAAAAGCCCCTCGGGCGAGGGGCAAAGGTTTGGGCTGGGTTATGCTGCTTTTGTTTTCTCGGCTTCGTCTGCGATTTCCTTGTCGCCGGTTGCAGATTCCGGAGCGGCTTCGGCCACTTCACCTTCTTTGCCTTTGCTGTGGGCGGAAATGCGAGCCCGTTTCTCGATGCCGATGATTCGACCGGCCAGCTTGATGAGGCGTTGCTGCCATTGGTAAGTGGCGTCGGTGCGCTGCTTGCTGGTCAGTACGGTGTTCAGCCAGAGAGTGTCAACGATCCCCATCAGGGTATCCAGTTTGCGGATCAGGTGTGCAAACTGAGCAACCTGAGGAGAGTTGATCTCGATGGTGTATTCATTCGGGTTGGTGTAGCCGGGCATCATGTCGATGCCGTTGTCTTCCATCAGCTTGTTGAGCTGGGCGGTAGCTTTGTCCAGGTCTTCGGAGACCTTGGAAATGTGTTCCAGGATGACGGTTTCAACCTGGTCGATTTCGTCCTGCTCACCGATGATGCGAAGGATCACGTCGATGGAGAACAGGGAGTTGGAAACTCGCTCAAAGCTGCGTTCCATGACGCGCTGAGCTTGGAGGCTGTTTACTTTCAGAACTTGCTTGAAAACAGGGCGAGAGTAGTGGTTGCTGCGGTCGTTGTTTGTGTCCAGTGCTACTTGTGCTTCTGCCATTAGAGATACTCCTAAATTTGAGGTACAGATAAACGCACTGGAAAGGATAAATGCGGTCAATCTGTAACCTGACCTCTCGAAGTGCCCAAAATGGACAGTTACAGCGTTTTCTGTTTAGCAAAGGTGAGCTATATTTGAATCATCTTAGTCGCTCTGCGGCTATAGGTGAGATAGCTGGTCTCCGAAAACAAACAGCATCTAGTCTTATGCCGTATGGCATTACTTAACCCCAAGCCGGGGGCTTCTCCCGGTTTTCGGGTGTTGCCCCTGTTTTTTTACATAGGAGCAACACCATGCACATCATCACTTTCATTGTAGTTCTGCTTGCATCTCTGGGCGCACTGTACGTAGGCGCGAAGGCATTTGCTTTTTCCTTCATCGTTCTCGCTAAAGTGTTCCAGCGTATCGGTTTGTTCCTTTGGAACAAATTCGCAGTTCCTGCAATGCGGTCTGTACAGGCCGTCATCAAAGAACGTGCTGCCAAGGCTGAACAAGCCAAAGCAGTCGTTGAACCTGAGGTAACTCAAGTTCAAGAAGTCGCTAAACAAGAACCTGACTGGGATTATCTCGAAATCCCGACTTACCTTCGTAAGGGCAAGGAACTTGTTTGGTAATAACTGTCGCTGAGTAATCTTCGACACTTTCAAACCCATCGGGGCAACCATACCCCGACGGGGATGTTGCCCCTTTTTGCTTAGGAGCAACATCATGGAAATCGCTATCATCGCTTTGTGTATCCCTACTGGTTGGGCAATCTCTCGTCCTTTCGTGAGAATCGCTGAATCGTTCGGTTACTGCTGATAGTCAACGCAAAGGGAGGGGGCAACCCCTCTCTTTCTGGTCAAGCCTCTGTGGCTTGTCCTCAAAGTCTTCTGGTGTCAGTTGGCTTTGACGACAAGCTACAGGGGGAATGTCGAATGCAACAGAATCTTCATGTTTACGACGATCACGCAGGCATCATCTATCTGGCTGATGGACGCGAGGTGAAATTTGATCCGAAACTGTATTCCAGCTCCTACCAGGCGCACAGTGAAGCAGTGAAGTGGGCCAAAGAAACCGGGGTCATTGGTCAAAACGACGATGTGGTGATGTTCGTCCATTGAGGGAGTGGCCTCCAGGAGAGGCTACTCTCCTCGCTCCTTAAAAGTCTTCTTACTCATGGTGAATACCATCAGTAAGCAGATTTTGTTCTCTTCGGAGAGCGAAAAGTGCGATAGCTGGTCGCCAAAAACAAACAGCAAATTAACGTTAATTTACTAGCCCAACCGGGCGCATCCGCCCGGTTCGGGACGTGGTGCGCCTGTCACAATAGGAGCGCACCTATGTCTCAATACTCTCAATTCTCAGTAAGCAAGGTTTTCGGTATGCCCAGCATTCCGGAGAAGGTAACGGCCATCGGCTACGCTGACGGTTCAAACCCTTTCATCCCTGCCACTGATACCAACTACGTTTTCCGCAAAGAGTTTCTGCGAGAGGTCTTGGCCTATCTCAAAGAGCCTGGCGGTGACGCATTGTTCGTAACCGGCCCTACCGGGTCTGGCAAAACCTCAGGTATCACCGAGATCGCTGGTCGTCTCAACTGGCCTGTTCAGCAAATCACTGCCCACGGGCGGATGGAGCTGACAGATCTGATTGGACATCACGCTCTGGTCGCGGAAAAGCCTGGTCAACCACCTGTCATGAAGTTCATGTATGGACCTCTGGCAGTCGCTATGCGTGAAGGTCATCTGCTCCTCATCAACGAGGTGGATTTGGCCGACCCTGCCGAGCTGGCTGGTCTCAACGATGTCCTTGAAGGGCGTCCCCTTGTGATCGCTCAGAATGGCGGGGAAATCATCAAGCCGCACCCGATGTTTCGTGTGGTCGTTACTGGTAACTCTACGGGGTCCGGTGATGCTTCTGGTTTGTACCAGGGGGTGATGATGCAGAACCTCGCAGCTATGGATCGCTATCGTTTCACCAAAGTAGGGTATGCGGATGAGGAAGCTGAACTCAGCATTCTTGGCCGTGTTACTCCGAAACTTCCGGAAAATGTGCGGAAGGGAATGGTTCGGATTGCTAATCAGGTCCGCAAACTGTTTCTTGGCGAAAACGGTGAAGATGGTCAGATCAGCGTCACCATGTCCACTCGGACGTTGGTGCGTTGGGCGAAACTGTCTCTAGCGTTCCGTGGTGCCCCAAATGCTCTTGAATACGCCCTGGATCAAGCTCTGCTTATCCGTGCGGCCAAAGAGGAGCGTGAAGCCATCCTGCGTGTTGCGAAGGATGTGTTCGGGGACCAATGGCGCTAAGGGGTGACGCATGAAGAAAAATGACTGTTTGTGCCGTCGTTACACTGCTAAAGAGTGGGGCAATGACGAAACCACAATAGAAGTCTTCATTGGCTACAAGTTGCTCCGGGAGCCCAGCTCCTCGGAGCCAGGCCAATTCACGATGGTCGAGCTACGCCGAACCGTCACTGATGGGAAAGCTGAAAATTGGTCTGAGACAAAGCTCGAAGGACCTTTTGAAGCTAACGGCCCAGACACGATCCCAATGTCCTACAAGGACAAAGAAAGCCAGTATGTGTCACAGTTTCTCAGCCAGGGGTACACCTTTCTGGATGAGGTGCTGGTAAACGCAGAGACACAGACGGTGCTGGAAGGGGGGAATGTTTCAGCCGGACAAACAGCCAGCTTGGGATCTCTCAACTGGCTGTTATCTCCGCCCTCTGAGTTACCTCCAGGTGACATAAACCTCTTCAAAGGTTTTGTTGCTGGGGTTTTTGCCAAAGGAGCCGGTTTAATCGGCTTTGAGGTTGCTCGGAGCGAAGGCTCAAATGACTTGCTACCCAGTGTGCTGATGCGTACTGACAGCGGTTATGAGCTTGGGGTTAGCACTGGACTAGGCGAAAACACTATCCATCCAGCTACGCTGGAAGGCGCTGGTGAACTCCGCCCGGAACATGGTCACAAACCCCTGCTGATGTTGGTTTACCTGCAACAGCGTTTCGCGGATGACTTTTCAAACGTAGAGAAGCCGCTGGTGGCATTCTGTGATGAACAGGGTGATACCTTCGACTACGAGCGTTTTGATTCACTAAAACCCCTCATTGAACGGTTTGGTTTCAGCTACGACGAAGTAAGAGCAGATGCAGAAAGGCTTGGCCTTGTATCTGAGCTGATTCGCCTGGCAGAGATCGACGCCGAACAAGAGGATCACTTTTTTTAACCCTTACGGGGGCTTGCTCCCCGAAAGGGGCGTTGGCCCTCTCCAAATAACTTGGAGGTCATGATGTCTAAAGGCGTCAACAAAGTAATTCTGGTCGGTAATCTCGGTTCTGACCCGGAAATTCGCTACATGCCAAGCGGAACTGCCGTTGCCAACTTCAACGTTGCAACAACGGATACGTGGCGCGATAAGCAGTCTGGCGAGCAAAGAGAGCATACTGAGTGGCACCGTATTGTGCTTAAAGGTCGTTTGGCAGAAGTCGCTGGTGAGTACCTGAAAAAGGGCTCCCAAGTCTATCTCGAAGGGAGCAACCGCACCCGGAAGTGGACTGACAGCCAACAAATCGAGCGCTACACCACCGAAGTACACTGCGTTGAAATGCAGATGCTTGGTGGTCGTGGAAATGCACCTCAGGACAACTCTCAACGTGCAGCGCCCCAAAAAGGGCAACGTACAGGAGCCGGTACGCAATCTGCTCCTGTGCAGCAATCAGCACCGCAAGGTGGTATGGGCGGAGGCTATGGTCCCGCTCCTGATGGCTGGGATGATGACATCCCGTTCATGCGGCTGCACCACTTGGCTGGCGGGTAACACCGCCAACTCTTACTAAACCCCACGGGGGCACTCATGCCCCGAGGGGGTCATGGTGTCCTCAAACCGTTCATTCGTGAATTGGAGAAACACCATGTCTGATAACAAATCTCTTGTAACCCGTATCGCAAGCCGGTTTGGCGTGGACACCCGAAAGTTCTATGAAACTTTGAAGGCGACCGCATTCAAGCAGCGAGATGGAAGTGCCCCGACCGATGAGCAGATGATGACGCTCCTGATCGTGGCTGAACAGTACGGTTTGAACCCTTTCACTCGGGAAATCTATGCGTTTCCTGACAAGCAAAATGGGATCATTCCGGTAGTAGGTGTTGATGGTTGGAGCCGCATCATCAACGAGCATCCCCAGTATGATGGCGTCGAGTTCGTGTATTCGGACAAGATGGTCAGAATGCAGGGGGCGAAAGTTGACTGCCCTGAGTGGATTGAATGCGTGATTTACCGTAAGGACAGATCTCGCCCTATCCGCATCAAGGAGTTCATTGATGAGGTGTACCGTGAACCGTTTCAGGGTCAAGGTCGCAATGGTGCTTACACTGTTGATGGCCCCTGGCAAACGCACACCAAGCGTCAACTCCGGCACAAGTCGCTGATCCAGTGTTCTCGTGTCGCATTTGGTTTCTCTGGTATTTATGACCAGGATGAAGCTGAACGCATCCGTGAAATGGAGCAGGCATCGGCCATTAACCCGGCTATTGCCAATCTCCCTTCACCATCTCAAGTTCAAAGCCAAGAGCCTTTGGCTATTGAGCACAAAGAGCTTGACCCGATCCTAACCAAACTCGCAAATCGCGCCATTGCTGAAAACGCATGGTCTGCGGCGCATGAGTATGTGAAGGGACGGTATGAAGGTTCGGAACTGCAATATGCGACTCAATTCCTTCGTGACAAGGAGATGGATCAAATGGAGCCTCCGAAACCTGACTACCAGGAAGCGCACGAGCAAGAGTCCGCCGCTGGTGGTTCTGCAAATGCTGAACCTGGTGCCGAAGAAATGCCGCCTTTGAGTGACGAGGACATGATCCCTGTTACAGAAGAGGAGGGCGCGGAAGGCAGTTACTACTAACCCCAACGGGGGGGACTCCCCCGCTGGGGGAGATCTCCCTCCTAACCATTGGAGAGAGGTCCATGAAAATAGTCAACCTATCGCAACGAGAGGAAGATTGGCTTGATTGGCGGCGTCAAGGTGTAACAGCCACTGACGCCGCTATCCTGCTCAATCGGTCTCCGTACAAAACACGATGGAGACTGTGGGCCGAGAAGACTGGGTATGCGCGTGAAGTCGATCTGAGTCTTAATCCGCTGGTTCGCCGGGGGATAGAAAACGAAGATGCTGCAAGACGCGCTTTCGAGGAGAAGTATGATGACATGCTGCTCCCCGCCTGTGTCGAATCGGTTCAATACCCGCTCATGAGGGCCTCCCTGGATGGCCTGAGAGATAACGGGGAGCCCGTCGAGCTGAAAAGCCCGAGTGCGACTGTCTGGGAAGATGTTTGTGCTGAGAAAGCAAACAGCAAGGCATACCAGCTTTATTACCCGCAGGTGCAACACCAGCTCCTGGTAACGGGGGCCAAGCAAGGCTGGTTAGTCTTCTACTTTGAAGGTCAGATTCAGGAGTTTCCAATACTCCGAGACGAAGCCATGATTCAAGAAATCTTGGCCGAGGCTAAAAAGTTCTGGCAACAGGTAGTAGACAAGAAGGAGCCCGACAAAGATCCAGAGAGAGACCTGTACATACCGCAAGGTGAAGAGGTCAACCGTTGGATTGCTGCTGCTGAGGAATACCGCCTCTATGATGCTGAGATTCAGGAGCTGAAACAGCGACTGTCTGAGCTTCAAGAAAGGCAAAAGCCTCATCTCGACACCATGAAGTCCCTCATGGGGGAATACTTCCATGCCGACTACTGCGGTGTGATGGTAACGAGATACAAAGCGGCTGGCCGGGTAGACTACAAAAAGCTGTTGGCTGATAAGGCGTCAGGCGTGAAGCCTGAGGATGTTGACCAGTACAGAGAGAAGTCATCAGAGCGGTGCCGTGTAACGGTTACTGGCTCTGTGAAGCCACGGTACATTGTTGATGAGGACGTGCTTGCTCCTCTTGATGATTTGCCGGAAGAAGTAGAGACGTTCTACTGGTGAGTGGGGGATTTTCCCCCGCTTTCCCTTGGGGATTCTGGGAGTCTCCAACGGAAAGCAAGATTTTGTTCTCTTCGGAGAGCGAAAAGTGCGATAGCTGGTCGCCAAAAACAAACAGCAAATTAACGTTAATTTACTAGCCCAACCGGGCGCATCCGCCCGGTTCGGGACGTGGTGCGCCCCCAACTTTTTGGAGTGCATCATGACTAAAGTGAACCATCTACAAAGCCTCTGTGTTATCCACGTAGACTTTGACATCTGGAGTGGACAAACCCGTTTGTCTGCATCTGATCTCAAGCTGGGCGAGGGTGGTGAAATTCCACCTGAGAAAGTAGCTCAACTGGGAAGTAAGAAGATCTGTGATCCGGCTAAGCTGAAAGGCTTTCATCGCCTGAAAACAGAAACTCGTCGCCTCCTGCTGAAATTCGGTATGCCGTTCATGAACGGATTTGCCGTACCCGTCAGCAAGACCGATGAAATCTGTAACAAGCTGAATGACATAAACTTTCAGTTTAACCAACTGAAACAGGATTTCATCAAAGGTTACAACAAAGCCGTGGATGAATGGTGTCAGGAGAACCCTGAGTATGAACGAGCTATCCGTGCCGGAGCCCTTCCAAAGGAAACGGTCGAGGAGCGGATTGGCTTTGAGTACCAGGTGTTCATGATCCAGCCTGTGAACGAAGATGAGGCCAACGCCAAACGCCTTAACCGCAAGGTTGAGCGCTTGGGTGACGATCTCATCTCCGAAGTGGTTCAGGAAGCGAATAAGTTCTATATGGAACGTTTGGCCGGTCGAGACCAATGTGCGGTCACTACTCGGCAGACACTCCGTAACATCCGCGACAAGGTGGATGGGCTTAGCTTCCTGAACAGCGCTTTTAACCCTCTGGTCAAGCTGCTCGACCAAACCCTCCGGGGATACGAGCAACATGCCGATGGCCGAAACATCGTTGCGCCTTTCTTTTATCAGGTCGTGGCCGCAGTGCTGATCATGAGCGAGAGGGACCGCATCGAGCAGTATGCCAATGGCTCGATTACTGTAGAGGGCATGGCTAATGACATTGGCGGTTCGGGAGCCCAGATGGGGGACCGTTCTAAAGATGAAAAGGCCGAACAGAAAAGCGATAAAGCCGGTGAGCTTATCCCTGCAACAGAGGGTGGCGAAACCAAGCAGCAACAGGTAGGTGGTACTGAATCTGTTCAATCAGAACAGACTAACAGCGGTGGTAACGCTGTTGACCTGGATGAAGACATCGACAACTTCTTCAAGAGTTTTGCAGAACGAGGCGAGGGTGAATCGGAAGATGAATCCAATGCCGGTGATGTGGTTCGAGAAGAGCGCGTTGATGTTGAGGATGAGCCGGTTTTGCCTGAGGAAACTCCGGTAGAGCAAGAGCCTGTCCAAGAGGAGCCGACAGAGGAGCCTCTCAACCAGGAGCTGCCTAAAACTGACGACGATGGCGACTATTTCTTCTAATAGTCACTTCAACTAAACCGACCCGGAGGGGATAGCCATTCCCTCCAGGGGTGGACTATCTCCTTCCCTACCAGGAGAAAAGATATGTCCAAAAAACGCACCATTTACAGCGCTCTACCAATCGTGGCCGCAGCCTATGGTGAAAAACTCGGTGTCAAAGTCGCCATCGGTAACGATGACGCATACACCGATGGTAAGACCATCGTGGTTCCGAATATCCCCGACGACTATCCTCACATGGATGCTGTCTGGGGGTATTTGGCCCATGAAGCAGCCCATGTCCGGTTTACGGACTTTGGTGTTGAGCGCCGCAGAGGTCTTCATGCTGAGTTGTCCAACGTTTTGGAGGACTGCCGCATAGAACGGGCCATGATGGAACTCTTCCCCGGTACGTCGCAGACCCTGAATGAGGTTGCTCGCTATATGGCTCAAGCTGGTCATTACGAGCACGTCACAGACAAAGAGGCCCCTGCCTCCATTCTGACAGGGTTTTGTTTGTACTGGTTGCAAACCAAGGCTGTAGGGCAATCCGTCCTTCAACCCTATCTCGATTCGGCTACCCCCGTATTCGAGCGCGTGTTCCCTCAGGGTGTTGTTGTTCGGCTGAACGCTTTACTGCGTAAGGCTGTGAACACTAAGTCAACCGCAGAGGTGACATCCTTGGCCGACCAAATCATCAAGATGATCGAGGAGGAAAAGGAGAAAGAAGAGCAAAAGCCCCTGAATGGTCAGGATGGTAACAACCAGCAGAATGCTGGTGGCAACCAACCTCAGAACAGTCAGGGCGGAAGTGGTAACGATCAAAACCAAGGGCCTGATGCCAATGGTGGTGATCAGCAAGGTAAAGACCAGAAGCAAGACGATGCTAACGGGAAATCTGATCCGAAAGGACAGGGCGACCAAGGCAAGTCGGATACTGATGGTGGCAGCAAGGCAGGACAAAGCCAGGCTGGTGGCAATTCTGACGCGGCGAAACAAGACGCGGCCAAAATGCTCCAGCAGGTTCTGAATGCCGGTGCCGGTGATTTGCGTGGTGACGCGCATGATGCACTTAAAGCCGAGCTCAACCGGGTGGCTCAAGATAAGGGGGACAGTAGCTATATGACTGTTCGCTCTGCTGTGAACACCCAGGACAACCCTGCTGTTGGCAAAAGCCTGGTAGGGGATGTGAAGAGCACCACTTCAAAGATAAGAACGCAGCTCTACGGATTGGTCCAGGCCAGCCAGCGAGTTGCTCACCGTAACCAACGATCAGGGAAGCGTGTGGATGCTCGGAAACTACATCGTGTAGTGACGGGTGATACCCGCGTATTCCTCAAGCCGGAAGCCAAGAAACGCCCTAATACGGCGGTTCACATCCTGGTTGATATGAGCTCCTCGATGGCCTACAAGGCCGCCAATGGAAAGGAGCGTCAAGACATTGCGCGGGAAGCGTCCTTGGCTATTTCGATGGCTCTGGAAGCAATACCCGGCGTAAACCCGGCAGTCACCTTTTTTGGTGGCAACCGGAACCAGCCAGTGTTCAGTGTCGTGAAGCATGGAGATACGGTTCAGAATCGGGCCGGTTGGTTTGGGTTCAAAGCAACTGGCGGTACGCCTATGGCGGAAGCTATGTGGTATGCAGCTTTTGAACTCACCAAGACCCGTGAAGAGCGAAAAATGTTGATCGTAGTGACTGACGGGCAGCCTCAAAGCGCCCCGGCATGTCGCTCAGTGATTGACCTCTGTGAACGAAGCGATGTTGAGGTGATCGGCATAGGGGTAGAGACTACCGCAGTGTCAGGACTGTTCCAAAAGAACATTGTCATTGATGATGCGGCAGCTCTGCAACGCACACTGTTTAAGTTGATGGAGCGGTCATTGACTGCTTTTGCAGCTTAACAGGAAGTGAAACGACAAACGGCTATCCCTTCGGGGGTGGCCGTTTTTATTTGGAGAGTCTATGAACCAATTCCATTCATCTTTGGATTTGTATCATCGGAACAAAGGTAGAAGGGCTACAGTGCCGGAGACGCCTTTTTTACTGCTTGCTAAGCGCATTCCTCCGATGTACTGGAGACTGTTCCAGGGTGTTACTTTGGATAGTCGTATGGGATACACAGGCAGGCGGCAGTTCCACAGTCTTGGGCAAGCAATCGACTGGGCAAAGTCATCAGTTGGCGATTCCTGGTCAAATAAGCGCTTTCACAAGCCGGTAGGCCTCGATGTATTGCTGGCCTGTACTGCGAGTAAGGTGCCTGAACATCTGGTCGAAGAACTGAAAAGACGGGGCAGTTGATGCGTCTTTGAGCTTTGCACCCGAAAAGGGCAGTTTGAGCGTTCCTGTTCACACAGCTCTCGTGGAACAATCAAAGTGAGGAGGGAATACCCTCCCACTTTCTCAGAGGCCTTCATTGAGGGTTGCTGAGAAAGTGAATTTTGTCCTCTCTGAGGGCGAAACGTGCGATAGCTGGTCGCCAAAAACAAACAGCATTCAACCTCAGCCTAAGGGCGCACTGCGCCTGACAGGCTCTGTGTGCCCAAGTTACTTTAAGGAGCACACATGTCTCATCTGAACAATCTCAAATCCGTAATGATCTCTCTCGCCGCCGAACATAAGCTGCCTGAAATCTACCAGGATGACATCACTACCGATGTGGAGTCTCTGGATCGATTCGATGGTTTACGTCTGGTCTGGCTGTTGCGGTCTTGCGGCAGCGTATTGGTGCCAGCGGAAGTTGGCGTTAATCCGATCTATATCACCCATTGGTTGTGGTCTAACCACGGTCAACAGGTGGTTCCATTCTCTGTGGATACCCGCACGGGGTTGATTGAAAAAATCGACTTCGAGCAAGCTGAAAAGCTGATCATGCAGATGCCTTGCAACCTCTCTTCATTGCAGAACAAGGAATACTTGGTTGACCAGGTAAACCGAGTGTTGCAACGAGGTTGTGAAATGCGTATCTGGGGTATCTTCGAGTCTCCAAGCTCGGTGGAATCCGTTGGTGGTTGGAAAGAGTGGCAGAGCTATTTCAGCTCTACTGGGAATCGACTGATGGCCGATTTCGTTGGTAAAGCCATTCGATTCACCAACCCTCGATAAATCGCCGTTCAACCATTAACCCTAATTAACCCTATGGGGCTCCGATAGCCCTGAGGGGACGGGGCTCCGCAATCGCAATAAGGAGTCCCTATGAAAAACCTATCAGCTTTGGAAGCAGTTCTTGACTACGACAAACCTTCTCGACGTTTTCTTGATGAGCTCAACGAAAACCAGATGAAGGATTTGTCCGGGGAAATCTTCGCCAAGCTCTACTGGAGCAAGCGTAATCCCCAGTGGTACGAGAAAGACACCAATCGGCTGTTTGCACGACTTCGTTGGGTTCAGCGCATCATCAAGAAGCGCTTGAAAACCGGCAAGGTTAAACCTGAACTGACAGAAAATGGTTCAGTGATGGAGCGCTTCAACTTCCCTTATGGTGACACTCTCGATTTCTTCCATCGGTACTTGCGACATCCCAAATGGGAGGTTGTGTATCAAGAATCGGGGTGCAGTGCCTTTTGGAAAAATGAAGCAACGCTTGAGCTATGCACCTACTGCGAAGGTGATGTGGTCATGATGAAGGCTCCTGATGAAGCAACCTTCTTTCGTGATTGCAATCGCCTTAGCTGGTGGTATGCAGATAACGCTTGATCTTAATCCCTAACCAGGGGCGAACCGGCCCCTGATGGGAGCATGGTGCGCCCCATCTATGATGGAGGACGCCATGTTCAAATCATCAGTATGCTCCTACGAAAACAGGGGGCCTTACGGAAACAACAAGTACCGAGGCAACTGCTCGGGCTTTATCGTTAAAGACTTCATTGAGTCTTACATGAGAAAGCCGAACGGGCTGGTGGCAGACCCAAGTGTTGGGGGTGGCTCTAGCATCGACGTTGCCAATGAACTTGGTGTCCGTTTCAAAGGGACAGACTTGCATCAGGGGTTCAACCTGTTGCGGGATGACTTCCTTTCGTTCCTCGGAGAGCCTGCACACCTGATCTGGTGGCACCCTCCTTACTGGGACATGATCCAGTATTCAGGTAAGCAGTGGGGCGAGCCCAACAAATGGGATATGAGCCGCATGAATTTGCCTGAGTTCGTTGAAGCCCTTGAGCTGGCCGTTATGAATATTCATGACGCCTGTGAGCGAGGAGGGCATTACGGAATCCTCATGGGAAACCTGAGGCGCGATGGGGATTATTTCAACCTGTCCAGCCTTGTGGAACGTATCGCACCTGGGAAGCTGGTGGATGAGATCATCAAAACACAGCACAACTGTGTGAGTGACCGAACTCAGTATTCCGGGAAGCTGGTGCGTATCGCCCATGAAAAGCTGTTGGTGTTTCGTCGTAACGACGTTGCCTCATCGCTCTGTCTTCTTGCTGCCGTACACCGTCGAGCAACCAATATGGTTTCGACTACGTGGAAAGCTGCAATACGCCGAACCCTACAGGGGAAAACGTTGAAGCTGGAGCAGATTTACAAAGAGATTGAACCCTACGCAAAGCATCGAGAGAACAACCACTGGCAAGCAAAGGTCAGGCAAGTTCTTCAAGATGCCAGGTTCTTTATTCGCATCGAGGTAGGTGTCTATGCACTTGCTGAGTAGCCCAACCGGGGCGTGACATCCCGGAGGGGATTGGTCGCGCTCATCAACAACAAAGGAGCGTGACCATGAACGTACAACTTCAAGCCAGCAACAATGTGCTGTTGGCGCAAATCGAAAGCAAAGGCCTCACTGTTGAAACGCATTGTCGCAGTGGCTTTTGTGGCATGTGCCGGGTTCGTCTACTCGAAGGTCAAGTGGCCTATGACGAGACGCCCATCGCATTTGTCAAAGAAGGGGAAGTGTTGGTTTGCTGCGCTAAAGCAAAAACCGATGTGACCTTGGAAATTTAACCCATCCGGAGGAGCCTTTCCTGCGGGTGGGGCTCCTCTATCCATTACGAGGAGAAACACTATGTCTATCAATACCAAAGTTGAACAAATCGCATACGGTCATGCTACCGCTCTAGTGCTCAGTGAACTGGGCCAACAAGAGAATTGGTGCAAGGCTTATGAGTATTTGTCTGAGTGTGTCGAACGGGGAGACGAGCCTGAGGATCTGGTCGTTTGGCAACCGTTTGAGCACTGGGAATGGAAAGACATTCTGGAGCAAATCGAGAGCGAAGCCGAGTCTCTGCTTTCGACTATTAAGTCCGTTTTAGGCTTGGCCCACAAAGGCATCATTCAGTCAGCAATTGACTGCTCTCTGGATTCGGACATGACCCAGCTTGACCTGATTGGAATGGTCGAGCTCGGAAGTGAAATCGAAGATGGGGAGTGTGCTGGAGGTGGCTATGCAGCTTAACCGATACACGGCCAGGGAGTCTGACAAAAGTCGGATACTTCGGACCATCGGCTGGTGCAAGCGCAATCACCTTACACTTGCCGGTCTTCCATACGAGGACAATCTTGCAGGAAGTGACGGGATCAGCATAGAGATCATCACTCCTCCTGGTATGTCGCGGGAAATGTTGGAGCAAGCCGTCAGAGAGGGGTATTCAGAGCGAGATGTCGTAAGGCATCGCATTCTGGAGTGCCCTGTCGGTTGGTTCATGGAAGCTGATGGCAAGGCATTTGATCATGAAGTGTTCCACGATTACGTGGTGGCTCATGGTTATGGCGAACCTTCCAGCGAAGCCTATGAGCTGGCGGAGCGGTGGTTCTGGCAGGGCAACGATTATGCGTTGATAGCTGCGGAAATAGTTGCTCGTGATCTTTGTGTTCGTGATGACGAAGATGAGGACTGATCCTATGGATGCTGTAGCGCATATAGCAGCAGATAACCTTGTACCGGCATGTGGAGGTGCAGAGAAGCCGTTTACCGTTAGTGGTAGACAGTGGCTTTACTGCTATCACCCAGCCAGTGGGAGGCACTGCTACTTAGACCTCGATAATGACCGTCCAGTCTGGCATCGAGGATTTCATCCTGCTTTTCATCCTGAGCTTGAGTTCGCTGATGAAGCTGAGTTGCTTCGACCAGTTGAGCGAAAGCCTGACCATGAAGAGCTGGAGGATTTTTACTTTTAACCCACGGGGCCGCTCTTCCTGATGGGAGACGGTCCTCCATTCTCAAAGGAGAAGACCATGAAAGATCACAGTCAAACGATTGTGTTCCCTGGGAACAATGTTGAATCACTTGCTGAGGCTAACGCCATGTTGAGCGCTGTGTCGGAAGATGCACGTAAAGCCAGCAATACGGAAGACAAACGTGACCTTGAATCGCTTCAAGGCTGGCTGGAAGAGAACATCAATTCTCAACTGGCAGGCGTGAAGTAACTATGACTGTAACCCCACTGGGGGCTTCATGCCCCTGTGGGGGCATGGTGCCCGTAAAAGGAGTCACCATGAATGCAGTGAAGATGATCCAGAAGGAAAACCAGCTTGAGCTGCCGCTTTTCTTCCTGGATGAAGAGCCGAAGACCGCAGAAGTCATTCCATTTGAGCCAAAGCCTGAATGGACTGATGATGAGGTAAGGCAGTTACGTGATGGGCTTTTATGGCATAGCCTTAGAGTCCTTGCTGATGGTCGAGCTGGAAGTGAAATCAAGCAGGAAACGATGGCTTGGGTGATGTCCGATGAGGTACATCCATTCTCATTTGTGGTCTGCTGCGATGAAGCAGGTTACGATCCATCTGGAGTAAGGGAAGGCGTGAAGTCTATCCTAAACCGCTTAGCGCGGGTTAAAGCGGGGGGTTAACCCCCTGCTTTCCCAGTGGCATCGACTTTCACATGTGAAAGTTTGTGCCCCTCGGAAAGCAAGATTTTGCTCTCTGTCGAGAGTGAATAGTGAGGTAGCTGGCCTCCCCAAACAAACAGCATTCTACATAACCCTTGGGGGATCACTGCCCCTCGGGCTGGTGGTTCCCTGACAAACATGGAGCCACAACTATGACTACTCTTGCCAGCTTTGCGAATCCGATTTCTGTTATTCAACGCTCACCAACCAGTGGGGTGTTTGGCACAAATCAGTTCGTAGGAGACAAAGAGGGATTTGTACAAAAGGTGCTCGGAAAGTGGTACTGCAATCCAGGGAATACCATTCCCGTTGAGAGCATGTCCCACCTTGAGCAGGCGGAGAAACTGTATGACTTCTATGTCAAGTATCTCCAAGTGAAAGAAAAGATCTCTGTGAACCTTGGCCGGGTGCTGCATAAGCTGTACAGCACTGGTTCTATCAAGGAAGCAGAGATCGTGCTTGAAGCAATAAAGGCTCAGGCTGGCGTAACAGCTTGAGCAATCTACTAACCCTAAACCGGGTGCATCCGCCCGGTTCGGGACGTGGTGCGCCCCCAAACTATTTGGAGTGCATCATGGAAAAACATAACCTCAAATCCGGATTCAGCATCTATTTCGCTGACGTCCATTTCGAGAAACAAGTCTACGCATTCGGCTCAGGACTTGGCTTCACCTCTGTGATTTACGCCTACTCGCTGGGCCGAGATCCGGAAGAAGCTGAGAAGCTGGCGCTTGAAAAGTACGACTCTGACGAAACGAAGGTGAAGAAGGTGCATGTCAATCTGGCTCGCAGCCAGGACATCAACCGCTACACCTTCCCTGAACAAATGGCTGGCTTTGCTAATGCCATTCAGTCTCACGGCATCGCTGTGAACTGAGAACCACTTTAAACCCATCGGGGCCATTACTTCCCGATTGGGACGGTAGTGGCCTCTCAACCGAAAGGAGAGAGCTCATGGCTACTATCGTAAACACCAAGTTAGGAGAACATCGAGGCAAGAAGCGCGTCTGGCTGGAAGGCCAAAAGCTACTGCGTGAAGGTTACTATCCTGGCATGAAGTATGATCTGGAGCTGAAAGATTCCCAGGTTGTGCTTCGCGTCAAAGAGGAGGGTAAGTTCACCATCAGTAAGCGCGAGCGCAATGGCCGGGTGTCTCCAATCATCGATCTGACCGTGCAGGAGCTTGCTACCGTTTTTGACGGTGTAGAGATGCTCCGCGTGTTCATCCGTAACGGCGCAATTGTGATCTCTGCTCACCATCAACAAGAGCGAGTGATCGAGCGCGTCAACCGGCTTATCAGTAAGCTGGAGAATGGAGAATCGCTTTCGGTATGCAGCCTCTTTCATGGGGGTGGTGTGCTTGATAAAGCGATTCACGCCGGTTTTCACAAGGCGGGAATTGCCAGTGCCATATCTGTGGCCGTGGAGATGGAAGGGAAATATCTCGATTCGTCTTTGGCAAATAACCCGGAGCTTTGGAACGAAGATTCTATTGTTATCGAATCGCCAATCCAGGCTGTGAATCTCAGCAAACGCCCACCACAGGTGGATGTTTTGATGGGGGGCATACCGTGTACCGGCGCGTCAAAGTCAGGTCGCAGTAAGAACAAGTTGGAGTTTGCCGAATCGCATGAGGCGGCAGGTGCCATGTTCTTCAACTTCCTGCAATTCGTAGAAGCGCTAAACCCAGCCGTTGTGCTGATTGAGAACGTGCCTGAGTACCAGAACACCGCTTCGATGGAAGTGATTCGTTCGGTGCTCTCTTCGTTGGGTTACTCCCTACAAGAGCGCATTCTCGACGGCAATGAGTTTGGGGTTATTGAGCGCCGCAAGCGTCTTTGTGTTGTTGCGCTTTCCCACGGGATCGACGGGTTTGAACTTGAGAAGGTTCAGCCTGTTCGCACCAAGGAAAGTCGCATACAGGACATCCTGGAGCCAGTTCCGCTCGATTCTGAACGTTGGAAGTCATTTGACTATCTGGCTGAGAAGGAGTTGAGAGACAAAGCTGCTGGCAAGGGGTTCTCTCGCCAGCTTCTGACTGGCGACGATGAGTTTTGCGGCACCATAGGTAAGGACTATGCAAAATGCAGAAGTACCGAACCTTTCATTGTTCATCCAGAACAGCCGGAGTTGTCTCGCATCTTTACACCGACAGAACATTGTCGAGTGAAAGGGATACCAGAGGAACTCATCCAAGGTCTGTCGGACACTATTGCCCACCAGATTCTCGGGCAATCGGTAGTCTTTCCCGCGTTCGAGGCTTTAGCCCTCGCATTAGGGAACAGCCTGTGGAGCTGGGTTGGAATGATGCCAATCATGGTCGAAGTCGTGGATGAATCACAGCCGGTGATCGGTGGTGAAGACTTCCATTGGGCAACGGCATTGGTTGACGCAAAGGGCACTCTCAAGCTGTCACCGGCAGCGAAAAAACAGGGGATGCCCTTCAACATTATGGATGGTCAATTGGCTGTCTATTCACCTAACGGAACTAAAAAGAGCTGCGGCCATGAGCCTTGCGAATATCTCCCGGTAATGATGTCCGGAGACGCAATCATGGTCACTTCATCTTTGGTTCATTAGTAACTCACCGGGGCAATGCCGAAAGGCCTTTGCTCCGGCCTATCCGAAAGGAGAGTAATCATGAAAATCGAAACTGTTGTGCCTTTACCTCCCGAGGATTCAGGCCTTCAACACTGCATTGCCAGGTTCCATAACCGCAACATGGATTCCAAGCGAAAAGACAAGACCCGTTTTTTCAGGAGGGAGCCGGTTATGATCGTAAACCCAGAGACCAAAGCAAAGGTTCTCCGGTATGCGATGGGCAACCCTGGGAATTTATCCATCACAAAGCTGGCGGTCGCGCTGGATTACGATGCGGTAGATGCTCTGGGTGTTCGTTTTAAAGACACTGTAAATCTTGAGGTTCGCAGAGCCAGGCGCTGGGAAGTCTGGCAGTGGTTCTGGAACCATCCGGATCAAAGTGTCCAACTGTCAATCAAATTGGGCGTGGTTGGCGCTGTGTTGGGAGTCATGGGCTTCCTGACTGGCGTAGCTCCGTACCTCTTGGGATAAACCAATAAAGCCGTTAACGGGCAATGTAAGTCCGGAGACGGCTTGCATTGCTCTCTCGAAAGTGGAGAGTCAAATGAACACATTAGAACAACTTGTAAATCAGAGAGTGCTTGAGGAAGGTCTGAAAAAGGCGAAGCCATTGGCCGCGCAAATGGGGCTTGAATCTGTACCTGATGAGATGCTTGAAATGATCTGCCCAAACTTGAACTACTCTGGGCAGTTTACGCCAGCTCTGTACGCGAGATTTCAAAGCGTAAAGCGATTACTGAAAGAGTTGTCGGAACAAACCTCACCTAAGCACGGGCATATTGTGAAGTTTACCAACCAATATGGGAGCTACGATGAGTCAGCTTTGCTGTTCAAAGAAGGCGACGTCAGAAACCAGAACTTGGTTGCTTGTGTGGGCGGGAAGACGCTAAATCTCGGAGAGCTAGAGCTTCGAGATTATGGGCTCAATATGCACATCGGTTGCGGTGGACCATTTGAGCCGATCTCAGAAGCGCAGATTCAGTCCTTGTCTGAGTTTGACTTCTATGAGACGACCTACAGATTCTGGGGCCAGAATCCATGTGGAAACGGGATGATAGACATCACCGTCCCTATGAAACGTTGGTTCTTGACTGTGTAGCTTCAACCTGAGTGCGCCGAGAAATCGGCGTACCGGCCCCTTAAAAAGGGTAATCAGCGCAGGGGGAAACCCCGCGCTTTCCCAAGCATCTCGGTTTCCCAGGGTGCTTCGGAAAGTGCCTTAGGCGCTCAAGTGCGGTAGCTGGCTGCCAAAAACAAACAGCAAATTATCAACCCTGACGGGAGCACCTCCTGTTAGGGGGGCTCCGTCATAAACTGAACGGAGATATAGCATGTCTAAAAACGTCAACGATGTTTTTTCAAACCGAACTTCTTTGGAATGTACTGTAAATGCAGCGCTGGATCGTCGTATCGGTCTGCGTGTCGGGTTCCCTCATTACAGAGAAGGAGCAAACGGTGTGGTTTGTGAGATCGAAGCAGAGTACCCATTGCTCAACACTCATTCGAGTGTTGCATGGCCCCTGCTCGATGAACTCAACAGTTACACCATCCAAAAAAACCAATCGCTCATTGATCACATTGATAATGCGGTCGCTGAACTGTTGAAACACAAGGCTCGTCTACAGCTTGATATTCAAAAGCTGCAAGACGGTGACATTGATCTGGTGAAACAGGCCAAGCAGCAATACGAAGACAACCAGATGTCGAGTAGCAGCTAGTTCAGGTCTGATAGCCAGGATTCAATTTTAACCCTACCGGGGTGCTTTCCCGGAAGGGATGGGCACCCTGCTAATCCAGGAGGCCCTATGCAACAAACATTAAACTTTGATCTATCAGAACAACCCATCCCAGTGCTTTTGCGTGGGGATAAGTGGGATTCTGTTTGGTCAGAACTGACTGATAACGAGGATTTGAACTTCGTTGATGCCAGTAGAGGAACCAGTCTGTCATCGTTGATCACGTCATCGGTTGAGTCCATTCACACGGCCTTAATTGATGGGTGGACCATGATGATCGGCTATTCCAGTGGTAAAGATTCTGAAACGGTCTTGCACCTGTTCCTGATGGCCCTGATCCGGGCTGTAAGGAGTGGGGCGACCATCAGCCAGCACCACTTCATCTTGCACACTGACACACTGATCGAAAGCCCAGAGGTAAGGTGGCTGGCGGATCAGAAACTGGCCGAGCTGGAGCGTTTCATTGCGAAGGAAAACCTTCCTCTGACCATCGTTCTAGCAAAGCCTGGGATCTCGCAGAGTTGGACGGGCCGAATCCTTACTGGGAGGGGGTTGCCTACGTTTTCCAACTCCACGGCCCGCCAGTGTAGCCAGGATTTAAAAATCACCTCTGCCAAAAGAGCGAAGGCAGCTTATATGCGAGAGCTTCCCAAAGAGGTTCGACAGAAAGTCTGCCTTTTGCTGGGCAGTCGTGATGCTGAAAGCACTATTCGTGCGGCCAACATTGCAAAACAGCGAGGAAGCTCAGATCGCGTCATTAAGACGAAAGATGGGGGTGAGCTGTATGTGGTGAAAAACTGGTTGGCGAGTGATGTCTGGGAGTTCTTACTATCCGCTGGCATGGGCTCAGCATATCCTCTGCCAAGTTACTTGGAGAGCAATGTCACTACGGCAGAGCTTTACAAGGCGGCAACAGGGGAGTGCGTGTGGTCGGCAACAGAGAAGAAGGCCAGTGACGCCTGTGGCGCTCGCTTCGGTTGCTGGGCTTGCCAGGCTGTTGGGTTGGATAAGTCAATGGAGACGTTGCTTGCCACGGACCCTGAAAGGCATGGCTATATGTCGGGGCTGAACCGCATCCAGCGCTACTTGGCAAAACGCCGGTACGCATGGGAAGACCGCCATCCCGTAGGTCGAACGATTTACGAGGGCGGATACATCAAAATACAGCCGGACGTTTACAGTCCTGTTTTCCTAGAACGATTGCTTCATGTCTGTTGCAGCATGGACTACATGGAGCAAAAGAGAGCTGATGAGCTGGCATACAAGCTGGCTACTGGTCAAGCAGAGGATAACGACTGGAACCGTCGAATGGCAGAGCCACAATTCCGGATCATATCGGAAGAGGCTTTAGTCCATATCGACTTCATGTGGGCCTTCCATCATTTCAATGATAAGCCTTTCCATGCCCTGGAGATTTACCACAGGGTTTGGTCGATGGGTGATCTGGACTTGCTGGAAGACGAGCCGCAGTGTGAAACCGTTCCTCAGTCACCAATTCCGAAGCCATTGTGGTTGAAGGTTGGTCGCTGGGGCGATGGTTCGCTTTCTGATGGCTTGGCCGATCCGTTAGCGGAAATGGCTTACTTTGACGGCGGGGATGACCCGTTGGCAGCGCAAGTGATCAATACCGCAGACGGAAAGAGAAGGGTGGTTTGCTTCGCAGAAGATGATGAAGTGAAAGTCGATCCCGACTCCGCTGCGTTCATCATCTGGAACGAATACCCGCGACTAAGGGAGTCTGTACTAAAGGGACATTATACGCCCGGTAGTGCAGCGCAGTTCTACCTTCGGTTCGGAGCAATCCAGCTTGCGAAAGGAAAAGGCGCTTTGTATCACCGTATGATGCAAAGAGGTCAAACCTACCACCAGATGGGCCTTACAGGGCTACAGACGATGGAAGGAATCCAACAGCGCAAGGATGTCAAAGTGCTTAGCGATGCTAAGTACAAAGATCTGGTGAAGCGAAAAATCAAGGGAAGACTGGCAACGGTACGCTGGTGGGTCAACTTGCACTTAACGTTCAAGTACCATCTGCACCACCGTACTCCGACGGGGTTGTTCATCGAGAAGCAACTTGACCAGGAAGCAATGGAAGAACAGAAACGGCATCAGGAGCGATGGTTTAACTACGTGACTGACGCGATGCTTTGTTACTCCAGCGCATTCTGTATGAGCGTCATGGAAGGGCGAGAGGGGAGCGGAAACGCCAACATTCGTCGTTACATGGCCGCGACCAGAAGGAAGGCTTATACGGCCCTCTGCGAGCTCTTGGACAATACTGACGCCCAGTGGGTGAATGATGTGGTCCAGAGTGCCGTAGGGCAGTATGAGGCGATACAGGCAGCCCTAACCGAAGGTTCCGCGCTTGCTATCTATCTCGACTGGATCAACCTACTGTCAAAACGCCATCCAGCCTCTTTGGAGCGACATGTCAGAACGATGATCAAGGCGGTTCAACGCTTACATCGCCGCGACGACACAGAGTTGCAAAGAGGACAGCAAGGCTTGTCCTTGGCCGCATAAAAAGCCCTCCTTCGGGAGGGCTTTTTCTTTTGCACCCCAAAAGGGCAATTACAGCGTTTTACCCTTTTAGGTGGCTGTCATACTCTTTGTTCATTGTCAGCGCTTGCTGGCTATAACGGTAGCTGGCCCAAAACAGCAATAACCTAACCCCTCGGGAGGAAACCCCTCCTGGGTTCTCTCCCACAAACAAAGGAGAGAAGCATGAGCCTAGACAAGTTAAGTCGGCTGGTGGACCAACAACGAAAGACCCAGGATGAAATCGACAATGAAATCATTCTGGCCGTCAAAGAGGTGTTGGCTACAAACTCAGTCGGTTTAGCCCGTGAGCTTGTTGGGGGTGTCCCGCAAGATCATCCATTCCATCCGTTTTTACTCGCTATAGCTAAGCAGCTTGACCCGAGATAACTAAGTAACCCAACCGGGTACACCAAGGCCCGGTCGGCTTTGGTGTACCTCCAACCAATTTTGGAGGCACTATGTCTAATTCAAATTTCGGCTTTCTAGCTCTGGCCTTGCGCCAACGCCTGATCAAACGCTGGTCACTGATGCACTCTGTTCAACCGGAGTCTGTGTTGGAACACAGCGCTGTTGTTACCCTGCTTTCCTACCTGGCTGGCAATATTGCCATTCAGCAAGGGAAGTCGGTGGATCTGGCAGTCATGCTTGCTCATGCTTCGTTGCATGATGCAGCCGAGGTTCTCTGTTCGGATGTTGTAACACCGGTCAAGAAAGCAAACGCTGTTTTGCAGCGTGAGTTTGAACGACTGGAAAAGGCCGCAGAGGACAAACTCATCCAGACTCTTCCCGAAGAACTCCAGGATGCAGTCGCCATAGCCTTCGCTCCCGGTGGCTATGAACAATCACTGGTTAAGGCCTGTGATACCTACTCCGCTTACATCAAGTGCAAACTTGAGGTGGCCGCAGGTAATGGCCTTGAGTTCCAGGATGCTCTCAGCAAAATGGAACGTGTTGTTGCTCAGGTGAAATCGGACTTCCCGGAAATCGACGCTCTGGACAAATGGTTTGGTAACGGACTCGGCCATTCAGTAGATAAACTGCTGGCAGGGGGTAACGATGACTAATCCAATCCCTGGCGACATCAAGATTAAGGACTTTGGCCGCGACCGGAAATTCCGTTCGGTTGATGAGCTTCAAAGCACTTTGTCAGAACAGTACAAAGGTCAGCATGTCAGCATCGTTTACCCTGCAAAGCCCAGCGGTTTACTCCGCACGGTTTTTGTCAGTGTCGATGATGCTGGTGGCGTGAATCGAACCTATGGGGACCAGTCTCCTGTCGATTTTTCTGCCATCAAAGATGACCTGTATGTACCAAGTGACCTGTAGGAGAGCACTAGCTATGGTGGTGATCATCGTAAACACAGGACACTATGAGTTTATCGGCCTTGGTGAGACCCACGGACAAGCCACAGAAGGGCTTTTGAAACGCTGGGACGAACACTGCGAACGTAATCCGGATGCTGAGTCTGGTTACATGCAGGAGCTGATAGAAGAAGGAAGCGCACAAGTTGTCGAGATGGAGCCCGGCTCCGCCGTAATTTACGGACTTGACGGCTAAGCCTTCTCAACTAACCCACTCGGGCGCATCATCCCGAGAGGGTGTGGTGCGTCCTAACCAAAAGGAATGCACTATGTCTAACTTTGAACAAGCTCTGGAGCGTACTGACGGTAAAACACTGATTCTCAGCAATGGGAGTAAGTGGGCAGGCCAAGACCCGGACAGCATTCAGACTTTACTGGATGTCCTGGGTGACAACGTTCTTGACCCGATGTTTGAGCAGTATCACTGTTATCGCCCATACCCGTTTGAACCAATGGTGAGGACGGGGCGAAATGGCGAAATGTTCCAGCCTTGGCTTGGGGCAGCCTGCTTCTTTGGGAACTTCCTGACCGTCTCTCATGTTTTCAACATCATCACGAAAGATGACGGTGTTGTTGAGGCCTTAACAGAGGCGATCCGGAAGAATATGGCGACTGAACAGTACCAGCAGAATGCCTATGAGCGTTATGCCGGTTGGTTCTACGCTGAAACCAGCGAAGGGTTAAGGCTAGTCTCTCCAAGTGAGGCTGCCGACATCCGAGCTGGCGCAGTTTCAAAGCTGCGTTACCCAAGAAACTTCGAGGTTATGAAAACTGCGGTTCTCAAAGGTCCTCGATTTGATACTGAATTAAACCGCAAGGCTTCTTAACCCAAACATTAACCCCACGGGGGACATCGGTCCCTGAGGGGATGGTGTCTCCCTCTGAAATTAAGGAGATACCAATGATTAAACAGCATTTTCAAAACGAACTGGTTAAGTGTGGATACCCGGATGATCTGACGATTGAGTACAGTCTCGGATACTGCCAGGGGGATGGCGTAGCCTTCTACGGGGATTTGAGCGTTGATGACGTCAAAGCTCTCATGAATCGCCTATTCAGCACTGAGCCCGGCCAAGTGGATGCTGTCAGCCGCGTGAAGAACCTGATGGCACAGAAAGACATTGAGAATATGCTTTCTGTCCTCCGCGAATATGGTTCCTGTGACCTGTCCATTACTCGGAATAGTCACGGGCATCACTACAGCCATTGGAACTGCATGAACATCGACGACAACGTGGACTTCACAGGGATCTTCCCTGATGATGATTCCATGATTGGCACCGGCATTGAAGGGATTAACCAGGATATGGTCGAGCGCTGGCAAGACCTCTGGGAACGCTTTGTGCTGGAGCTGGCGGATGATGTAAAAAGTCTTTCCAAGAAGCTCGAAGCGGACGGGTACTCGCTGATCGAGGCCTCTCCATGCGAAGATGAAGTGGTTTGGGAACGGGCCACTGAAAACTACCTGGTGCGTGTTACTGAACTCCCTGAGCGGGATTTCGATATGGGCCACTGGGATGACGAAGTAAGAGACCAAACAATTTGTTCTATCCTGGAAGGGAAAGAGCGAGTGCTTGGCCTACGTGTTGAGGTACTCTCTCGTGAAAACGAGATTGTCCTGGGTGAAGAGAGTCTGCACGGCTTGACCGTTGCCAGTGATGACAAGAGCTACGCTGGCTACAGACGAGAACTTCTCCGGGGCGCTATCCAGCAAACCAGGGACTTTTTCTCTCGCCACCTCAAAGCGGCATAACAAGGCAGGGGGAAACCCCTGCTTTACTTCCCAAGTCTTCTTACTCATGGTTAAGCCATCAGTAAGCAGATTTTGTCCTCCCTGAGGGCGAAAGCGTGCGATAGCTGGTCGCCAAAAACAAACAGCAAATTAACGTTAATTTATTAATCCCTGCGGGAGTCTATCTCCTGCTGGAGATACCTCCCGTTATTTCTGGAGGTATCCATGAACAAATTCCAAGACTTTAAGTTGGTTTATCGTCAAGGTGGTCGTCGCTTAGAGCGTGTCTTTAAGGACACTCTTTACGCGAATGTGAAGCGTGTCGCTGACTCGTTTCCTCCGACCGTTCTTTGGCGCATTCAGCCAGCGTAAAACTCGGAACCTTAAAGCTCGGCTTTGGCCGTGACCTTTCAATAACCCATGCGGGTACACTTCCCCGCACGGGGTAGGTGTACCCATTAACTTTGGAGTACACCTTATGAACCAAGTAGCTAAATTGGACCTCGCCCAAATCCGTCAACAAGCCATCAATGATGGTCTGCTGGTGGACCAATCTTCCATCGGTAAACAAGCTGGTTTCCTGACCAATGTGGCAGTGACCCCGGCAATTGTCGATGGAGTATTTGGTGCAGATGGTAAGCACTCGGTAGAAGACTTCCTTTTCATGTTTTTGCAGCTTTGTGTTGCTCAAACAAAGGTCGCTTTTACCGACAACAAGAATTGGGGAAAGATTCGTCTTTATTACCCCATGCCCACTGTAGATGGCTTTTTCAAACCCACTGAGGTTGTGATTAAGTCAGATCCTGTAACCGCAGATGTCACAATCATGATGGCCTCGGAAGATGGCACTCATTTGTGCTTGTGATATTCACAAAATTCGCCTCCGTTTCGGGGGCGACCTTTTTAAACCCCTCGCCGGGGAGTTCTCCCCGGCTGGGGAGCCTCCTTGGCACATTCTCCCGGTGTCGGGGTTTCCTTAAAACCCTGGCGACGGGGGTTTAAGGAAGCCTCGATGCTGGGGTTCACGCTAAGGAGAAAACCTATGTCTTACTACAAAGCTGACACCGTTCGTGAAGCTGCAAACGGAAACTGGCTATTCATCCTGGCGGCCCTAGCGCCCCATCTTGAACCAGCTCTCCGTAAACCTGGTCGTCATGTTTCTTGTCCTATCCACGGCGGGAAAGATGGCTTCCGACTGTTCAAGGATGCCCACCTGACTGGTGGCGGCGTATGCAATACATGCGGTGCCAATCATGATGGTTTTGAGCTGCTGATGTGGCTCAATAACTGGGACTTTAAACAGTGCCTGAGCGAGGTTGGTGATTATCTGGGCGTTGAGAAAGAGCAACCCCAGTATCAACAAGCCGCTGCACCGACACGAGCTCCTGTCCAGGCCAAAGCGCCTGTTCAGCAAGAGCCTATGAAGGTGAATAACAAGGTTCTCGATTCCAAGAATCGTAAAAAATCCATTGCCGGTACTCTGATTGCCCACGGTAAAGCTCCTTATGAGCATAACGAAGACAACGAGCTCAGCTACTTTGCCTTCATCCGTGACAAGAGCGGTTTGGAACGCACCATCTGGGGCGTGGATCTTGAAAGAGCCATTGGTGAAAGTGAAGCCAAGTATGGGGATGAGATCGTCATGACAAACCTCGGGCGCGAGCCTGTAACTGTCGTCGTTGAAGTTAAGGACGAGCAGGGGAATGTTGTGAGAGAACAACCTATGCAAACGCATCGCAACACCTGGCTGGTGGAACGTCGCGGCGCTACGGTAACGCAGTTCCGCGCTCGCTCGAACGGTGGTGTTGAGCCGGTGAGTCACCATGTTGAGTCGGCCCCTGTGGTCAACCGCACGGTAGAAGCTCCGGCACCGCAAGTACAACATGCGGCCACACAACCGGAAGAGCAAAGCAGCGAAAACAAGCCGAAAGTTGTTCCGATGTTTCGTGAACAACCTAAGCCTTGGCTGCTTGAGCTCCAAGAAGAAATGGAGAAGAGAATGGAGCGCGAACGCGCTTACAGTGCTCGTCTCCGTGAGAAAATCGAGAAGGTATGGAACGAGTGTTTGCCGTTCTCCAGTCATGTGACTGAGCCAATGCGTCTGTACTTCAAAAACCGCGAGCTTCTGTTCAAGGTTGATGAAGTAGAAAAAACAGACTGTCTGCGGTTCAATCCGGCTATGGCCTACTACGACGAAGATGGCAATGAAGTTGGGAAATTCCCGGCTATCGTCTGCGCTATCCGAGATGTGGAAGGCAACCTGGTAACGCTCCACCGCACCTATCTCACCCAAAACGGTAAAAAAGCCAAGGTCGGCAACGCCAAGAAGATGATGCCCATTCCTGACGGTTTGGATGTCAATGGCGCGGCCATCCGCCTCGGTGAACCGACTGAGGGTATCCTGGGTGTTGCAGAAGGGCTGGAAACAGCCCTGTCAGCTTATCGAGTCACTCAAATCCCGGTTTGGTCAACGGTCAATGCGACCCTGATGGAGTCCTTCGAGGTTCCAGAAGGTGTTCACACCGTACTGATCTGGGCTGACAAAGATAAGTCTGTGACTGGTGAGAAGTCAGCGAACGTGCTGAAAGCCAAGCTGGAGAAGCGCGGCATTCGTGTGTACGTCCTGCTGCCTAAACTCCCGATCCCGCCCAGAGCGAAAGGGATTGACTGGAACGATGTCCTGATGAGTCAGGGAAGCCTCGGTTTCCCGAATGCTCGCTACCTGCGCGATTTCATTGCGAGAAGGAGAGCTGAGTATGGCCGTCATTGATGTCTCGAAGGTTGATACAACGCCTGGTAACGACGCGGTGTGCCCCTTTTCTCCCCCTGAGGGGTGGGAGGGGGCCTCTGCGGCCTACGTTGAGCTTATGCGGTCTCGGTATCGTCATCTGATGCACGGCCAGAGAATGATGGTGACAGCCTCCTTCGCAAGAAGGGAGCCTATCCAAGTTACTGGCCCGTTTGCTGATGAAGCGACGAAGATCATTAACTCAATGAAGATGAACAAGGCGAAGCCAACAGCTTTGTCTGCCTAAAACTTTAACCCTGAGGGGGTGTTCATGCCCTCTCGGGCATGATTCGCCTCCTCTTCAACTATGGAGGTAATCATGAAAAAGTTTTTGCGTATTAAGACGTGGTTTGTGCGTCTTTTCTCTCCTGACAAGAAGACTCTGGGAGCTATCGGTGAAGACCTGCGTAAGGTCGCCGTAACAGCCATCGGTGTCGGTATTGTAGGATTGGCTGTATCTGGGGACACTATAACCGTCAAAGAAGCCGGTTTGGTGTTGGTCATTGGGGTTATCCTGTGGATCTATGGTATAATCTTAACCAAGGTCAGCAATTCCTAAGGGGGTCAAATGGACGCTTTCACATTAGGCATGTTGGGGTTGCTCATTTTTTTCACTGTCGTCACTGGCGGCAGTCTGTATCTCTACCATGAGAAACAGAAGGAAAAAAAGCATCACAACGCCTAAAGAGTAACTGCGATAATGAACGTAAAGGCCAGCAATAGCTGGCCTTTTTTTATACTTGCAGTTTGAAGTGTTACATGTCACGATGAAGTTGGTGTGACATGTAACGGTAAAGGTGTTTTTTTGAAAGTATCCAATGAAGATGCTCAGGCTACGGCGATCTATCTCCTCAGAGCTGCTTCGCGCCCAGCTTTCTGGCGTGACGTCCCATTCGATAAGAAACTTGAAGCCGTGGACAGCCTGAACAGCATGGGGCGATCACCATCAGAACTCACTGAATGGATTAATAAATATCTGACAGCAGAGCAAATCAATAAACTCGGGACATCAATTAGGCAACGTCGCAGAAGGGGATATGGTGTTGGTAAAAGCATAACTATAAGCGATAAAGCCCACAGGATTTTGAAGCGGTTGGCAGAAGTCGATGGTTGCAATTTGTCAGAAGTGATAGAGAAACGCCTAGCCCGAGCTTATAAAAATACTTGGGACCACAAATAGAGTGGCACTAGGGGTTGCATTTTTAAAACCCGTGGTAGCATCTAAATGAACCCTAACGAATAGGGGTGCTGGCGGCGATGCCGACCATTATCCCGATAATGGAGAAATAGACCATGATGACACTGACTACTGTCTCGAAGAAAACTTCTAATAATTCAGCCCTTGTATTCTGGCGCGTTGGTACAAAACGGAAAGGCATCCTTGATGTTCGTATTGATTTTGACAACGAGGAGGCAGATCTTTTGGCTGAGCTCGTAGCCATTCGCTATCTGGCGCTGGACAAACAGGTTTTTTGCAGAGAGCCAGGTGCTGGTGCTGGTTACAAGCTGGTGGTATCCAAAGGTGCGATTAAAAAGCTGGCGCTGGGCAAATCCACCAAGGAGTTTGCATTCAAGTTTGCGGCTTGCCTCACTGGACGTTTAAAGGGCGCTACTATTGAAGTTTCGCAGAGCATGGAGTTTATGGATGAGCCGGGTGAGGGCAACGTTGAGCTCCTCGATGTGGACAAGCAAGCCTATACTCAAACCCATGACGAAATCTCTACACCGGCCATTGGTCCCGTCCTTGTTACTCAACATGCCATCGATCAGTATCAGGCCCGGATAACCTCTGGAGACCCTAAAAAACCGTGGGCCTCACTCGTTGGTCGCCTCCAGCATCCAGAGTTACAGGTTCAACCCTTTGACGAGAAAGTGGCTCGCCATAAAGCCAGAAAGTATGGCCGCGTAGATAACGTGGAAGTCTGGGGCCATAGAGATTCCAAGTTCAAGTACCTGATGGTGATCAACGACGACAACCAAAAACGTGTTCTTGTCACAGTGTTTGAGCGAAATGAGTAACCTGCTTCTCATTTGTTCTGAATACACAACCTCTCCAAATCACGTATTCATACCCTAAAAGGGCAAAAACGCAGTCGTTGATAACGACTCTCCCACCTGAAAATAGCTCCAGCATAAAAACTGGAGCTGTAAATGAGATCGAGACCTTCCCTTTTACTGATGCGAAACCTGCGGTCATTGGCCGTTGTGGTGCTCGCAACTTTGCCATGCGTTGCTTTTGCACAATGGCGGGTTGTAGCCGTGAGCACCGAAGTAGACAAAATGCGCTTCAACACCATCATAGACGCGCATTCCTTCATGAAGAATTATCGCTCTGGTGAGGAGCAAGGGAAGGGAACGCCAGTTGGGGATGCGCTTTATCCGGTTGCCAGTTATGGTGATGGCCGTTATGTCTCCAGGATCTGTTTTAAGTATCTAGGTGCTACTGGCGATTATGACCCCACTACCTGCACTGGCGACCCAGCTACGGTCTACTGGCGCTCAACCTATGTTCTGCCGGGTGAGATGGATAAAACACCGTTCCTGGACAGGGATCTCGGCTTACCAACAACGACCATGTGTGTAGGGAACCCTATCCATCTTGGCACCGGCAACAAGTTCCAGGCTGAACTGGATTATCAAAGCGGAGGCTCCGACCCTTTCACATTCACCAGATACTACAATAGCCACCTTCCTGATGAAGAGCTCGGCGGCTGGCGGCATACCTACTCGCGGAGCGTCGAGGTCAACGCCTCGAAGTACGGTGAGAACATGGTTGTCCTGCACCGGCCAGAAGGGCAACAACTCGCGTTCTACAACTCGTCCTCTGTCTGGGTGCCAACATGGAAAACCGATGATACCTTGACGAAGGATGCTACCGGCTGGCGTTACACTCAATCTGACGGGGTAGTCGAGGCCTATGATGAAACCGGACGACTGACCGGCATCGAGAAGCCCAACGGCAATCACATCACCCTGAGCTATCTGAACGGAGAGCTATCCTCGATCACTGACGGCTTTGGCCGCAACATCCAGTTCCAGCATCAAGATGGCCGCATGGTCAGTGTCACCGATCCTGCTGGTGGCAGTATTCAGTACCAGTACAACAGCGCTGGCAAGCTGGCGGAAGTGATCTACCAGGACAATACGAGCCGCAGCTATCTCTACGATGACCCGAATGCACCGGGTTTGCTCTCTGGGCTGGTGGACGAGAACGGCAACCGTTTCGCCACATGGGGATATGATGCTCAGGGGATGGCAGTTCTAAGTGAACACGCCGGGGGCGCAGAGAAGACTCAGGTAAGCTACAACGCTGACGGAAGCGTCTCTGTCACCAACGCCCTCGGCCACGTTCAGCGATATACCTACAGCCGTCACAACGGGATGCTCAAGCCTGATGTTGTTGAGGGTGCGCCGTGTACCGGCTTTGTGGGAGGCAAGGAAACCTACGTCTACGACAGCAAAGGCCTCGTCTCCAGCATTACAGATCGTGCTGGACAGAAGCGCACGTTCACCCATAACGACCGGGGATTGGAAACCACCCAGATAGACCAGGATGGGGGCAAGGTTACGACCGACTGGCTTCCTTCCAAGTCGCTCCCTGCAAAAATCACGGAACCAACCAGGATCACTGAGCTTACCTACGACACTCATCTCCGGGTGATAAGCCGCAAGGTCACAGATCGCAGCTCGGGCGCTTCCCGGACATGGACCTACACCTATGCCCCTGTTGGTACAGGAAAGCCGAGCCTGTTGGCCTCGGTTGATGGTCCGCGCACCGACGTCAGCGATGTTACGACATTTGACTACGATGACCAGGGCAACCTGATCCGGACAACAAACGCGCTGGGGCAGGTGATGCAGTTTGGTGACTACGACGCGAACGGTCGCGCCGGGACCATTCAGGGCGTCAACGGTGTAACCCAAACCCTCACCTATGACGCCAGAGGAAGACTTGTCAGCTCCACTGGACCAGAAGGAACCACGGCCTACAACTATGATGCTGTGGGCCTCCTGAGCTCGCTGACTAAGCCAAATGGTGCAACCGTCAGCTATGAGTACGACGCTGCACATCGGCTGGTGGCGGAAACAGATGCACAGGGCAACCGGCGCGAGCTTGAGCTCAATGACCTCGGGAACCCAGTAGAAGAGCGACTGCTCGATGCGCTGGGCCAGACCCGTTGGATAGAGCGCCGGATCTTCAACGAAATCGGCTGGCTCTCCAGTGTCTCCGACGCCTATAGCAATCAGTCATCGTTTTCCTACGATGTGGTGGCAAACCTGATACAGGAGACCAGTCCCTCTGGTAACACACACTCCTACAAGTACGACGGCTTCCATCACCGGACACAAACGACCGATCCACTCGGGAAGGTCACGCAGGTGCTCTACAAGGATACCGGCGATGTTTACCGTGTCTCCGACCCTCGTTCGCGCCTGACCTACTACAGCTACAACGGCTTTGGCGAAGTGACTCAGGTCCGGAGCCCGGACACCGGCACCACCGACATTACCTATGACGAAGCCGGTAACGTGGCAACGCGCAAGACGGCCAAGGGACAAACCACAAGCTACAGCTACGACGCGCTGAACCGGATCATCGAGGCATCCAGCGGTGTCGCTGGCGAATCGCCAATTCTGTACGGGTACGACGAAGCAACCTCACCATACGGCATGGGCCGCTTGACCTCAGTCGATGATGGCAACGGTGTCCGGAGATATGGCTATACACCCGAAGGATGGTTGGCTTACGAGACCTGGGAAACCCACGGGCAGAGCCTTACTACCCAGTACCAATACGATGGTGCAGGCCTCATCACGAAGATCACGTATCCCAGTGGTCGTGAGGTTTCCTACACCCGTGATTTAGCCGGTGACGTCATCGAGGTGGCAACGACACAAGCAGGCACCACAACAAGCCTGGCAAGCCAGATCGAGCGAGCGCCCTTTGGCCCCGTCACCAGTATGGTCAGATGGAACGGCATTTCAGAAAGTCGCTCTTTGGATCTCAATTACCGAGTCACCGGCATCGACGCTACTAGAGTGCATTCGCTGGTCTATCGGTATGAATCGCCACGGATAATCTAGACACTTCCGAGCCGTTGATAATACTGGTTTTCATATTCTGTCGGTGAAATCTGATCGCTAGAACCATGCCGACGCTTACTGTTATAAAACATTTCGATGTAATCAAAAATATCGCTGCGGGCTTCTTCCCGCGTTCCGTAGATCTTTTTCTTTATCCGTTCGCGTTTCAACAATTGGAAAAAGCTTTCTGCAACCGCATTATCATGGCAGTTACCGCGACGGCTCATGCTGCCCTCCAGGCCGTGTGATTTCAGGAACGACTGCCACTCATGGCTTGTGTACTGACTGCCCTGATCCGAATGAACCAGCACCTGTTTTTGGGGATTACGCCGCCATACAGCCATCAGCAGTGCGTTCAGGACAATGTCCTTTGCCATCCGGGATTGCATGGACCAGCCGATAATTTTGCGTGAGAACAGATCAACAACCACGGCAAGATACAGCCAGCCTTCGTGGGTTCTGATGTAGGTTATATCCGTTACCCAACGCTCATTCGGAGCATCCGGATTGAACTGTCGCTGGAGCCTGTTGGGCGACACGATACTGGCCTCGCCTTTACGTGCCCGCGGGCTCCGGTATCCGACCTGAGCCTTTATCCCGACACGTTTCATCAGTCGCCAGACTCTGTTCACTCCGCACTGTTGCCCGCTGTCCCGCAGATCCAGATGGATTTTACGATAACCATAGACGCATCCCGATTCCAGCCAGAACTGTTTAATCTGTCCTGTCAGTCTCAGGTCTGCCTGATGGCGTTGTGAATGCGGCTGCTGAAGCCAGGCGTAAAAACCACTGGGATGAACATCCAGCACCCGACAGAGCAGGCGAACAGGCCAGCAACAGGTGTTGTCACGGATAAAGGCGTACCTCAGTCGGACAGCTTTGCGAAGTACGCCGCGGCTTTTTTTAATATGTCCCGTTCGTCGGTAACCCGTTTCAGCTCTTTCTGGAGACGGCGGATCTCGGCCTGAACATCTGACTGTTCTTTATTAGTGGAAGAATCCGGACCGTACTTCTTTATCCAGGCGTAAAGGCTGTGGGTGGTGATATCGAGACGTGTTGCAACGCTGGCAACAGAATAACCGCGATCAACAACCTGTTTGACTGCTTCAATTTTAAACTCTTCGGGATAACGCTTACTGCTCATGGGCACCTCTCTTTAAGCCATCTTAAATGACTCTGAGGTGTCTGTTAAACCCGTGGCGATTCAGTACACGCCAGACTCGTTGATTTCAGCCATAGACGACAATCTCAGCTCATCAGTCAATCAGTCACTCGGTTATGACGCGGTTGGCCGCATCACCTCTGCTGAGGGGCTCTATGGCGTTTTGGGCTATGGCTATGACGCCACCGGCAACAGGACCTCGATCACGACCGATGGCCTGAGCCAAAGCTACACCATCAACTACATGAACAACTGGCTGGTGAAGACTGGGCAAACCTCCAGAAGCTATGACGCCAATGGCAACCTGACGAAGCAGGGGGCGGATACCTTCACCTATGACAGCCAGAACCGGCTGGTGGCCGCAACGGTCGCTGGAGTGACAGCAGCTTACACCTACAACCATCTGGATCAGCGTGTAACTAAGACCCTAAACGGCCAGACCCGCCTACTGATTTACGGCTTGGCAGGAAACCTCATCGAGGAGCTGGACGCAGCCACTGGAGACGTGCTGGCGGAGTATATCTGGCTCGATGGCACCCCCTTGAGCTTTGCTCAGTCAGGACAGACCTATCAAGTCCACGTCGATCATCTGGGCACCCCGAAGGCGCTAACCGACGCCAGCGGCCAAGTGGTTTGGAAGGCGAGCTACAGCCCGTTCGGTAAGGCCAGCATCACCACTCAGGGGCCGACCTTCAATTTGCGGTTCCCAGGACAGTATTACGACGCGGAGACCGGGCTCCACTACAACTGGCGGCGTTACTACGACCCGAATACCGGGCGTTACATCACCAGTGACCCGATTGGGCTGGCTGGTGGGATTAACACCTATGCCTATGCGCTGAGCAACCCGATAGGCAATGCAGATCCAACAGGGGAGTTTGTGCCGCTTCTTCTGGGGGCTTATGTTGCCATAGACTTTGCCTTGAGCGCTTGGGACGCCTATGACACCTTCAAGACCATCACCAGTGATTGTGCGACCTCAAGAGAAAAGTGGATTTCCGGGGGGCTTTTTGCTGCTGGGATTATCCTGCCTGGCAACTATAAGGCGCTAGGGAATGTTGCGGAACGCGCTTTTAAAAATACGGCTGATGATTTTGTAGACCTAGCCAGTTCCCAGAGACGTAAGCATATTCTTGATGGTGACGCCACTGGTGGAGGGCATCGAGCAGGAACAGGCAAGCCTGGAAAAAGTGAGTTTCCTCAAAGTTGGTCTGATGAAAAAATTATGCACGTCATTTCCGATATAGCTACCGATCCAAATGTTTCTCGAAAGGCTGGGCGCGGTGGTAGGACTATTGCAGAGGCAGTTAAAGAAGGTATTAATGTTCGTGTAATACAAGAATCTAATGGTGATATTGTTTCAGGTTTTCCAACAAACGTACCAAGGAATCCAAAATGAAAAATGAATATAGAGAAATTGAATCCACGCTAGATCTTTTGCTTATGGTGCTGTCTGATTCGTTTTCTGAATCTGAAAGTATAGAAGTGCAAGAATTTATTGATGTGGGTGAGTATGGAATCGCACTAGAAACTATCATTGACATTATTAATGAAGAGTCAAAGAACATAACAAATGAAGCTGAGTTTCTGATTGAAAAAGCAGGGAGGATAATGAATATGGATACTACATCCATTGTAGATAAGATTTCAAAACATATAGATAAATAATAAGATGAAAAAAACCGGTTTAAAATATAGAGCAGTATATCTGCTTGGATTTCCGTTAGCTGGAGCCTTTATAGGAATTGCAGTGTTCGCTTTATTAAATTATGTGAATGGGCCTCTAAGCAAATTCGCCTTATATCTGTCCGTTGGTGTTTGGGGGGGGTATGGAGTGTTCTCAGGAATCTATGGATACTTAAATCTAAGGAAAATATTAAAGTTAAAGAGAGCTAATGAGGAATCCAGGGATTAAATACGGCTCACATGGTTCTGCTATTGGCGCAGCATTGGGGACGGCTTATGGAAATCAATAACTGGTTTGATTTTATTATATACACAATTTATTTCTTTGGGGTTGTGATAGTTATCCTTCCTACTGGGGTTATCTTTCTTTGGTTGACATTGAAAAATCTAGTCAAAATGAGAGCCCCGAGATACGAAAAAAAGCACTACAAGTATTTCTCTGCAAGAAATAGATTTGAAGTGTGTGTTGCAGGTGTTTTTTCTGTGGCTTTTTCTGTTTGGTATCTGTTTTTTGCCAAAGGGGGAAATCTGTTTCTTTATCCGTCAGAGGTAATGAGATTTTTTTCAGGCGGATGATAGTGTGGATCAGGCTCTGGCGTTGGCCCAGCCGCCGCCAGCGGCCAAGTGTTTGGAAGGCGAGCCATCATAGAGTCAGTAGAGAGAGATACTTTTGGAAATCAATAGTATTATGATTGGTACAAATGAGTTGTAGCTCCATATTTTAAAGGGGGATTTCAGAGAAATGAAGAATAAGAAGGTAATAACTTTGATAATGGCCGCAGCCGCATCATGCTCGTCAGTCTATGCCGCGACATTACCGACCAGTGAGGTAGACGCATACATACTTGCGATGAACACCATGTCACCTATCACTGCAAAGTACACCATCCAGTACAAGCAAGCGGTTGAGCAGAAATGCAATACAGCCCTGAGCGTTGAGCAGCTCAACTCAAAGGCATTCACCAATGTTGTCCAGGCAATGGTGAGTAGTGAGACCGTCGATAGAATGGGGCTTGATGCTGCTGGTGGATCACTCCAGGATACCCTGTCTGTGATCGGCAAGAACGTCACATGCAGTGACCTGAACGCGCCATTTAAAGCACTCTTGGATGATAAGGACTTCACCAGAAAGCATCAGCACCTATCGAAGGTGCTGCATACTTGGAATGAAGTTGTTTCTCAAAGCAAACCCTGAGTAACAAAAAGGAGCCTAACTGGCTCCTTTTTTAATGGGGATGATGTTACGTTCGTGGACGTTATTTTCACTCGGGATATGTAACGTTGAAAAAGGCGTACCGACAAGAGAGTGGTCACATAGCTCTCCATAATAGATGAGCGACAAAATCTCTTGCTCGTTGATTTTTCCCACCTTAAAAAGGTAATTGATTATTGCTGTATCCAGTAGGTCGTGACACCCATTAAGCAGATCCACGATATTGGCCGCAGCTTCATTTTCCTCTCCGTCATCTCGACCGGCTAATACTGATTCAACCCAAGCCTCAAGGCTCGGATGTCCCTCAGCGAGCTCTATTTGACGGCACTCGTTCTCGATCAACCCTGTGATTGCTTCGTTGAGCGTTCCGCCATAAGTCGGCATGTTGAGAACAACTCCAAATCCGGGGATTTCTTTTTGGATTGGCTTCGCATCCTTGGGAGCTGATTTCAGCCACAGGAAAAACCAGATCCCAGAGCTTATGTCTTCCGGCTTGACCTGGTTGGCCGCAAGGAATTTGGAAACCTCGTTACAGATGATGCCATCTGGCGCTGCCATCTCGTAAATACCCGCCATCAGATCTTCAAGGCTCTTATACATATTATCTCTCGCACCTGTACATGATGTTTTCACTATCGTTGTTAAGCGTTTTTTCAGCAAGTATGTTCCAGCGAGACATCTTATACCATTCCATCCAAATCTGTAAAATTACCGTATTACCGTAATTATGATAATTACGGTAAATAAATTTGAGTTCCTCTTGCTGTTGTTCTACTTATTAAAATGTATCTTTGAAAAAGTAGAGTTTTTGGAATAGGATAGGTGGTGCTGAATGCCCACTTTTTACAAGGAGCGCGACCAGTGATTTTTGATGTAAGAGCGACCTTTGAAGTGGCACTCCAGACGGACACCCACCTGGTACTTATCGATCTGGATCAGGGAGCATCAGTTACGAACGATGCTGATGCAGTGATCGCCTGGTTGGCCGCAAACCTCGAAGGTGGAATTGGAAAACGTAAGGTGTACTACCGGGACACCGATGGACGCTTTGATGAGCTCAAGGTTAATGCCGGTGCTTTTGCCGGATTTGCACCTTGTAGCGAAGGCCAGCAGACCACCTTGGCTGGGATGCTCGGCCAGTAACTTTGTGTGGAGAACTCGATGTTAAACAAAAACAAATTTGAGAAAGTTTTAAAGAGAATCCTCGATAAGAACTTTGAGCGCTGCTCTATTTGCAGGAAACCATTCCCTGGACCGTGCCATACTTTTGCTGGTTTGGATTCGGACAATAAAGTTCAGAACGTAGGTTCTTGCTGTCGGACCAGTATTGTGGACTTGCGGCATGGAGGTGTGTATACGACCGCTCCTGTAGATACTCAAGAGGGGCAAAGTCAGGCGCGTGAGCTACTCGCAACACATCCTTGTAAGGGGATGATGGGACATGCTTAGCAAAAAAGTCTTTTTCATTAGTCAAGCGGAGGCCGAAAGACTGGAGCCGGTTCCCGGTGCGGCCATGATCTCCATAACTGACCCAGACAAGTCCCCTGCCGCTCTCGGACAGTGGGGGCAGTTGTACCGCGATAGCTTCTATGACGGCGGCTATTCTGAGAACACCATCCACACGATGAAGGCAGCGTTCCGGATGAATTACGCCTCTTACATTGACTCATCCCAGGCTGAAAAGCTGTCCACCTTCCTGGATGGATTGGTTGGTAGCGGTATCGATCAGATCTTCGTTCATTGCTATTACGGAGAATCCAGAAGTGGCGCGGTAGCGCTGTACCTCCAGAACAAACATGGATTCACTCCGAATAAGCCGATCACCAAGCCCAACCGAACAGTTTACGAATTGCTGTGCAATCCAACCAAGTTTGAACCACTGATGCAAAGCTACGAAACGCAACATATGGAGGAGGAACTACCTCTTCACCTCAAAATATGGGATTTTCTTCTCGTTGCGGTCGGGCTTAGGAGGTAACTTTGCACGACACAAACAATGACAAGGAAGAGCTAGTTTCACATGCGAAAGTAAATGTTCCGGCAGAACAAAGCATTCGCGGTGAACTGTTGCCGTCATCGAGCTCGCTCCGGAACATCCAGGACAACCCCGCCGTCGCCTATCTGGTGAGCCTCGGGTCAAAGCGAAGCAGGCAGACCATGAGCTCATTCCTCAACATTGTCGCCAAGATGATCGGGTTTCAGAACCTTCGTGACTGTGCATGGAGCTCAATGAGGCGGCACCACATATTGGCGGTGCTGGAAATGCTGGGGGATGCAGGGAAGGCTCCGGCAACGATCAACACCTACCTGTCAGCGCTCAAAGGGGTGGCTCTTGAAGCCTGGACGATGAAGCAAATTGATACGGATAGCTTCCAGCACATTAAGCAAGTCCGTTCAGTACGTGGATCTCGACTTCCTAAAGGGCGGGCACTTGAACGCCATGAGATTCGCAGCCTCTTTTTCACATGTGAAAGTGATTCAAGCGCCAAAGGGCTTCGGGATGCGGCCATTCTCGGGGTGCTCCTCGGGTGTGGCTTGCGCCGCTCGGAAATCGTTGCGCTGGACATGGGAAGCATGATCTACAAGGACCGCGCTCTCAAGGTTCTTGGCAAGGGCAACAAAGAGAGAATGGCGTATGTGCCTGGTGGCGCATGGAAAAGACTGGATAAGTGGGTTGAAGAGGTTCGAGGAACGCATGAAGGGCCTTTATTCCCGAGGATCAGGCGGTTTGATGATGTGACTGGAGAGCGGATGTCGGATCAGGCCATCTACCACATCTTGGAGACCAGAAGAGTTGAAGCCGGTCTGGAGATGTTTGCGCCCCATGACCTGCGACGCACCTTTGCCTCCTCGATGCTGGATAACGGTGAGGATATTGTGACCGTGAAGGACGCAATGGGCCACTCAAGCATTGCAACTACCCAGAAATATGACAGACGCGGCGATGAGCGTTTGAAGAGAGCGAGCCAACGCCTCGATATAGCGGATTAACAGCATGAATGATGAAGAACTCGAACTTGCCAGAGCCGAAGCCATGAAAGCCGATAGGTGCTTTTCAAAAGGACGGCTCAGGGACGAATTTCGGATGAAGCCTAAGCCAGGAGTAGAGCCAGTTTCGTTCTACAAAAACGGGTATGGTGGCCAATTTGGAGTGTACCGGATAGCAGATTGCCAACCAATGCGGAGAAGGGGTTGTTCACCGGCATCACAAAAGCAAATAAGGGCGCAATCCATCCTTTCGGTCAAGGCAAGAATGCGTAGCAACCTGGCAAAGGCCTCTGTCATGGCACAAAGGTGGGTCGCTCTGGAACCTCTGGTTCTCGATACCGAGACGACCGGACTTGGTGAAAGAGACCAGGTGATCGAGCTGGCTGTTACTGACATCAGAGGCGCGGTTCTCCTCTGCACCAGATTACGGCCAACCGTGGAAATAGACCCTCAGGCAATGGGTGTTCATGGCATCACCGAGACTGAGCTGTCGAATGAGCCTACGTGGACTCAAGTTGCGCCAGCTCTCGCCCGGCTTTTGTCGGGCCGTCATCTGGTGATATTTAACTCCAGTTTCGACAGTAGGATGTTGAGGCAAACAGCCAGTGCATTTGGAGACCAACTCTCTTGGTGGCAAGAGCAGAACTGTCTGTGCGCGATGAAGCTGGCGGCTGATGCCTTTGGCTCAACCAACCGGCACGGCACAATCTCACTTGCGGATGCCACCTGCGAGGCAGGTGTGAGCTGGAAAGGTCGAGCCCATTCAGCAGCGACCGACGCTATTGCCACCGCCGACTTGGTGACAGAGATAGCCAAAGTCCAACGTGACCTCGTGGTCCAGCTCCAGGAGCTTCAAAGCAAAGGTAATTTGGAATGACAGAACAATCCTACGGCGAAAGTCTCAAATTTTTCTCAGACTGGCAGAAGGACCCCGCGAAACGCACCGGCCTGAATGTGCAACACACGCTAACCAGAGGTGAATATCCTACGGTCAGCATCGAGATTGCGCCGATCAGGGCATCGGGGTCCAGCCCAGACTGGAAAAGCAAGATCACGGTGCAGCTCACTCGCGGCGAACTGACGGCGTTTTGCAGCGTTCTCTTTGGTTTGCGTAGCAAGGCTGAGGGTTCCTATCACGGCGACGCGAAGAATAAGAGCTTTGCGGTTTACAACAACGGCAAGGCCGGTGTTGCGATCATCCTTAGTGAGCGAGGAAACCAGCTCCAGAATTTCATCAATGATGACGACCGAATGGAGCTCGCAGTCTTCGCAGTTCGCCAGCTTTCCAACGCATGGAAAGTTACCCCTTCTGATGCCATCGCGCTGCTACGCCAATCAGCGTGGATGGACCGAAATTTGTCCTAATCGAGCAAATCTAGGCACTCTAAAAGTCGTCCTATAACCACAAAGTTAGACCATCATGCAAAGTGGGGTATAGAGGGTGCCAGCCCCACCCCAGCAGTCCCCCTCAGCCACATTTCTGGCTTGCCCCTCCCCCTCGTTGCATGATGGTCTAAATCTGTCTACTATGTAACCAATGAACTGTTAGAACAAACCCACACATAGGCGGCAGCATGGCTAAAAACTTCATATCAGAACAATTCTCGGCCATGTGCCGCGACTTAACGAACCTGTCCTCTCTTATCAAACGACTACCGCCACGGTACGCAAAAGTTGCGGCCATCCCTCCTACCGGAAAAGGAATGGAGAACGAGCCCGTCAACAAGATTGTCGTAACTGAACAAACTGGGCGCGAAGCTCTTGAGCTGGCAGCGCACAGCTACAGAGATCTTCACATCAACCCAGACTATTCGCAGAAGTCTGCCAGGCGCACCGTGGGGGTACTCTGGTTCTCCCCTTCCAGGATTGGTGTAGCTGACGAAATTGCGGCGACGGTTGAACGCATCAACGCGGCCAAAGCTGGTATCGAGGAGTTCATTATCTCGACGTACCCCACCAGGCAAGAGAGGTTTGAAGCACTTCGAGCGGACTGCCCTGGTGTCATGACTCTCCACCTTTACAGACAAATTCGGTGCTATACCAATGGCGACATCGACTCTATCCGCTTCACCTGGCAACGGAAGGACTCCTTGAAGAAGCCCGTAAAAGAGGAGCTTTTGCAACGCATCAGAGAGGAGCTGGAGCGATCTGGGCCAGACTATCAACTTCCCCTGGAGCAGCTTATCCAGAAGATCGCCAGCACCCCGGAGCCTTATCTCCGGGAGCGAAGGGAAGTAAAGGTTCAACCGGTGGCAAACGTCATGGCCGCAGGGGTACTCAAAACCGTTACCGCGCCAATGCCCCTGATCGTGCTCCAGGATAAGGATGTTCAGCTCAAATTGCTTCGTAACTTTGACGCCTCAGAACAACGCAAAACTCGATCTGATAAAGCGGCATCGGAAATCCTTGGCACCTTCGGTGGAGTCACTATCGAATCCTTCCCTGGATGAATCAGCGTGACCGCGTAACAAGGCTTTTCCGCAGCCGGAAGGGCTTTGTCCCACACAAACAATTCCAATCGACAGCAGCATGATATATAATTATGATAATTACCGTATTATCGTAATTATCGTAAACATTACAAATTAAAAGGAACGTTCTCATGGCAAGAAAATTGGTTGAGTTTGACGATGTAGCGGCTGCGGCCCAAAAGCTCAAGGACGCCGGTAAACGCCCAACGGTCATCGCTATCAGAGACATCATTGGCAAGGGGAGCTTTACCACCATTTCAACGTATCTCAAACAGTGGTCAGAGGAACACTCCCTCGATGAAGAGCTGGTAGAGGTAGTCCTTCCAGAATCGGTTATGAGCGATGCTGAGCTCTTCCTACAGAAGATCTATACGGTAGCCAAAGCAAGCGCCGATGAACAGCTTGAGCGCGAGCGTGAACTGCTACGACAGAAAGAAATTGAGTACCAGGAAGATATGCAGCAAGCCGTGGACATGGCAAATGATGCCACCGAACGGGCTGAGCTACTGGAGGAACAACTTGAAGCTCTCACCAACAAAAAATCAGAGCTCGATGCGGCCCTTGGTAAGGCAGAAAACTCGCTATCCCTCAAGTCTGCGGAGCTAGAACGCTCACTGGCTGACATTGATAAGCTGGAAAAGCGGATCGTTGAGTTGGAGGGCAAGCTGGAGGCGAAAGCCGCAGATCTGACCCGAGCACAGGATCACCTGGAGCAAGCTAAAAGCGAAAATCGCTCTTTGAGCCAAAAATTGGCAACTACAGAGGGTGAGTTGGAGGAGCAAAAAGGCAAGAGTATAGAGCAGACAGAAAAGCTCCGGGCCGCTCAGGAACAAAAAACATCGTTGAAAGAGCAGCTCGAAAATGTACAGGCCAAACTGGCCCAATCACAGGACTCCCTTGCCACAGCCAAAGCTCATGGCGAATCCGCTGAACGAGAGTGCCAGCGCCTATCTGGAGAGGTAGAAAAGCTGGACGCCAAATTATCCAGCGCCGAAGCAGAAGCTCGCGCTCTTGTTCAAGACAAAGGCATGATGGCTGGTCAGTTGCAGGAAAAAGACCAGCAGGCCAAGAGCCTCGAACAAAGACTCAATGATGCACTGACCAAAATTTCTGGGTTGGAGCAAGAGCTCGCTAAAGCTGGTAAGGGAGGGAAAAAGAAAGAGGAAAACTGATGGCGCGAAAGGCTAAATATTCAGAAGAGTGGCGACACAGAGCTGCGGCTCTTCAAACCAAGATTGAGGAGGCTATGACACTAGCCACCTCATCTATTGGCGACTATCGCTGGTTACACCGTCTCCATAGTTGGGTTACGGAGGTGGCTCAAGGTAAAGCCCCAGACTGGTGGACAGATCTGGATTGTGAAGTATCCCTCCCCCGAGAAGAAAAGCGGATCAGTACGTTCCTCTCGACACAAAAGAAGCGCATCACTCTCCAGATGTGTTTGTCGTAGGGGGCCTCATGAAACAACTTCCTCCTGACACACCAGAACAATCACTGATCACTCAGTACAAAGGGCCTCGCCTTGTCGTTAAGGCCTACGCTGGAACGGGTAAAACCACGACACTGGTGAAGTACGCCCACAACAACCTCGATTCACGTATCCTCTACTTGGCATACAACAGGGCTATCCGCGACGAGGCAAGAGAAAAGTTTCCTGCAAACGTAGACTGCAAAACGTCCCACCAGCTTGCCTACGCCACTATAGGAAGGGGCTACCAGCACAAACTCTCCGGCAACCTAAGGCTCACCGATATTGCCCAAGCGGTGAATACCAAGAACTGGACGTTTGCCAAAGATATTCTCGATACGCTCAACGCCTTTATGTGTAGTGCAGACATGCGGATTCTTTATACGCATTTTGCTCGCGCCGATACGGGTAAAGTGCTTACGTCCAAACAGGAGAGATACCAAATCCAGGTGGTCGAAGGTGCTGAGCTCATATGGAAACGGATGACAAACGTTCAAGATCCGTTCCCGACCGTACACGATTGCTACCTCAAACAGTATCAGCTCGGGATGCCGAATCTGTCTCGCCGGTACACCACCATTCTTTTTGATGAAGCACAAGACGCTAACCCCGTAACAAGTAGCATCGTCCTACAGCAGAACTGCAAGGTAATCCTGGTTGGAGATCGCCACCAGCAGATCTATAGGTTCAGAGGCGCAAACAACGCCCTTGATAGCAAAGAGCTCATGAACGCCGACCAACTCTATCTCACTCATAGCTTCCGCTTTGGCCCCAACGTTTCGCTGGTGGCAAACGCCCTTCTTGAACTCAAAGGTGAAACACGACCTGTTGTTGGCCGGGGACCAGCAGATCAGGTACTCATGTTTTTACCAGGTGACGTGGGCCACCGCGCAATACTTCACCGAACCGTCATGGGGGTTATAGAGACGGCGCTCTCTGCGACCGAATCCGGAGCGCAGGTATTCTGGGTCGGTGGAATCGACGCTTACCAGATCAATGAGCTCCAGGATTTGTACTGGTTTTCGATGGCAGAGCCAGACCGGGTAAAGAATAAGAAACTGCTTGATGAGTATGAAGACTACTTCGAGTATCAAGAAGTAGCGAAGGCGACCAAAGACCCTGAGATGATGAGGGCTGTCAAGATCATCAACAGCTACGATGAAATCCCTGAACGACTCACCACTCTACGACGCAATACAGTCAAAGAAGAGTTTGGGGCTGACATTACGGTCTCAACAGCTCATCGGTGCAAAGGGTTGGAGTGGGACTTTGTTCAGCTCTATGACGACTTTCCGGATGTCCTGGACCCAGAGCTCGACCCAATGGCCCGTGACGATGAAATAAACCTGCTCTACGTTGCATCCACCAGAGCGATGCGAATCCTTGCGTTGAACAGCGCTGTCGAGATGGTTATCCGCTACATCACCCAAAAACGCATGGTCGAGAAGCAGATGAAGATGGCCGCAGAAGCGACAGAAGTTGAAGAGGACACGACCAAATAGTTTGGTCAATTCTTTCACATGTGAAAGTTGACAAATAAAACGCTCTAAGCGCCCTAAATGGGCGCTTACACCTGCCTAATTTCACGCCTCCCACCTCTACCATATCGAGCATGGGAAAATACGTGCGTGAGACTATGAAAAAATCACCTTTGAATTTACTGCTCCTTGCAGCGCTCACGCTGGGGGCATCACACCAGGCTTGGGCTCAAGATGGCACAAGACCTGGTTTTTATGAGCGAAAGGAAGAGGGTTGGTTCTGGTACAAGGAAGAGCCCAAAGAACCAGAGAAAAAACCCGAAAAGCCCAAACCAAAGCCTGTGGCAGAAGCGAAGCCTACACAGCCTAAGCCTGCTGCTCCGCTTCCGAGCGGCCCAGAAATGTTCTCAGCGGAATGGTTCCGGGAAAACTTACCCAAGTACAAAGACCTTGCTTGGAACAATCCTACCGTTGAAAACGTCAGGACGTTTCTCTACTTGCAACGATTTGCGATAGATCGCTCTGAACAATTTTCCGATGCTACAGAGCTGGCGGTCGTAGGTGATCCTTTCTTGGATGAAATTACTCGACGTCCTGCTGCCACGTTTGCCTCACAACAAGTTGATCGTGACGCTGGTAACGCCAAAAACATGCTACTCAAAAGCGTAGCCGAACGCGTAGGGATATTCTTCTTCTACAAGTCCGACGATGACTACAGTGACTTGCAAGCACCGCTCATCAAGATGTTGGAACAAGGAGAAGGATTCTCGATCATTCCTGTATCTATGGACGGCAAACCACTCCCCAGTGGGCTTTTCCCCCATTACAAAACCGATGAAGGCCATGCCAAACAACTTGGTATCGTAACTTTCCCTGCTGTTTACCTCGCATCTCCAGACGGTCAGTTCGCTCCTATAGGACAAGGGCCAATGTCTCTTCCTGAGCTGAATCACAGGATTTTGGTCGCAGCAAAACGCAATGGTTGGGTCACAGACGAAGAGTTTAACCGTACACGTCCGGTACTCAACCTGGAAAACAACATAGCCGAACGCTTGGCCTCACCAGAGCTGGGCTCTGACCTCAAACAGCTATCTCAAGCGAGCGGTGATAAAGACAACTTTGTGCCACCGGAACAACTCATGAAGTACATCCGGGACAAATTACAGGAGAACTAAGATGGTCACGCACAAGACATTAAAAAGGAGCCTGCTTGCCCTGAGTGTGGCGGCCAGTCTCGTCATGGCACCGACAGGGGCGATAGCCGCTAACGGCCTCCAATCACAGATGGACAAACTCTTCAATGAAATGAGCAACACAACACCACCTGGGGTTTATGAAAGCCAACGACGTGGCGTTTTAGCTGGTGGCCGGTTCACTGCAAAGACACGAATCTTCGACGAGAACCTGGTGAGCTTTGCCCCTCCATCATGGAAAGCTGGTTGCGGTGGTGTAGATCTGTTCGGCGGTTCGCTTTCCTTCATTAACGCGGATCAAATTGTCCAACTCCTTCGGGCTGTAGCAGCCAACGCCAAGGGCTATGCCTTCCAGCTTGCGCTCGATAACGTTTTCCCGGACGGAGCGAAGTGGATAGAGAACTTCCAGAAGAAAGTGCAAGCGCTCAACCAACATCTGGGCAACTCCTGCCAGCTCGCTCAAGGTTTCGTGAACGACCTAACCAGCGGCATGGACCTTAAACACAAAACTGATGCTTCTATAACCGCGACAACTTCCGGCCTGTATGAAGACTTCTTCGGGTCCAAGCAGGAAACCAGCGGCAAGAGTCCTCTGGAAGAACTGAAAGCCAACAAACCTGACGAATACAACAAGATGATTGGCAACATCGTCTGGAAGCAACTCAAGAGCAACAACGCCAACACCTGGTTCCAGTACGGGGATAACACCCTTCTTGAAGCGATCATGTCTTTAACCGGCACAGTCATCATTGGTGATCTGGTAAACGACCCGAACTCAACCGGCACTGGTGCGAAAACAACCCCTCTGACGACCCTACCAGGTAACAAGATCACCTTGTCAGACCTGATTTCAGGCGGTTCTGTTGAGATCTATTCCTGTGATTCTGATACGACCAACTGCCTGAGTGCTGGCTCCAGCAATAAAACTGTCGTGCTCAAAGGTATCAAGAACCAGATCACCGATATGCTGTTAGGAACAAGCTCTACACCTGGTGTGATCTACAAATACGCAACGAACTCTGGAACCTTAACCGACCCAGAAAAGGCCTTTGTTTCTAACCTCCCCGGAGGGATTGGCACCATTGTTCGTAACTTGTCTGTCCTTTCACAGGACGGCGCTAACCTGTTCGCAACAGAGTCATCAGGAGCGATAGCCCTGACCATGATGTATAGCTTCTCGGAAGAGTTCTTCCGCGCAGCTCGCATTGCGATGGCTAACAGCAAATCACCCTACAAGAAAGAGGCACTAGAGCTTCTCGCGCAATCGCAACAGCAAATCCGTGCTGAATACACAATCCTGTCCTCTCAATACGGCGATCTGGCAAGCCAAATTGAGAAATACAACAACCTACTGGACAACATCCGCAAGCAAAAATACATGCTGGCAACTTTGTCCAATCCTCCTAGCACGAACTAAGGAGCTATTGGAATGGGATCTTTTTCAATCCACTCTATCGGTGACTCTGCTTTTCTGGAGCAAATCCTGATTGCAGTATCAATGATCACCGGCACCGGGGATTTCGAGAAGATGGTCAGTATTGGCCTGCTTCTTGGGGTCTTGATGATCTGTATTCAGTCCGTCTTTCAGGGCGCAAAGCAAATCAACCTCCAGCAAGTGCTGGTAGGTTGGATTCTATATACCTGTTTCTTCGGCCCAACCACAACTGTGACTATCGAGGACGCTTATACAGGGCAGGTTCGAGTCGTCGCCAATGTCCCTATTGGGGTAGGCTTTGCTGGAGGTGTCATATCCAACGTGGGATACACCATCACCAATTTGTTTGAAACTGGATATGGGGTAATCGTACCCAATGTCACGGAAAGCCACTTTTCCGAAACACTGAAACTGTTGAATGACGTCAGACGGCGAGCCTATGACACAGGAGTTTTTACTGCGCTTAACTCAGCAAATGGAGGCGGCTATGTTGACGTGAGGCGTTCCTGGAACAATTACATTCGGGAATGCACGTTAACCAAAGTCGATCTCAACCTAATGTCCCTTGATGAGTTGATGAACCGTTCAACTGACTCAGCTTTGCGATTCAACTCACAGCTCTACGGAACTAGGTTGTATTTGTCTACAGCAAACCCTGACGGCGCTGACTACACATGTACTGACGGATGGGTGGCTATTAGCACTGCAACCGCCAACCTAAGCAGCCCGGTTGTTGTTGATGCTCTTAACAGCCTACTGGGTATTGACACGTCAACTGGAGACAACGCTCTAACGAAGCTGACCGATTCGCTTCAAGCGATGGGTGCCACAACTACGTCATCAATCGACTATCTGAAAGCCGCCGTTCTGGAGCCCCTCTATTATGAAGCCGCAGCAGGACGTTATCAGGACCTCCAGGATTATGGCTCTGCATTGATGGTCAACCAGGCTATTCAGCAACGGAACACACAGTGGGCCGCAGAGCAGTCGATGTTCATGACCGTCGTCCGACCAATGCTGACGTTCTTTGAAGGCTTTATTTATGCTATAACCCCGATCATTGCTTTTATTATCGTGATGGGCAGCTTCGGCCTCCAGTTAGCCGGGAAATATGTACAAACCATCCTCTGGATTCAGCTATGGATGCCAGTCCTCTCAATTATAAACCTGTTTGTTCATACCGCCGCGTCAAATGAGATGTCTAGCCTCAGTGCTGGTGGTCTCAACTCCATGTACGCTCTTTCCTCAACTGGAGATGTTCTGCAACACTGGATTGCAACCGGCGGCATGTTGGCTGCGGCCACTCCGGTGATTTCCCTGTTTATCGTCACAGGTAGCACCTACGCCTTCACCAGCTTGGCATCGAGAATAAGTGGTTCTGACCACGTTGACGAAAAGATGCAAACGCCAGATCTACTCAAGCAAGGTCCGGTTATGCAAAGTCAGCCAGCGTACAATCACAACCAGTTCAGTGGTGCGATTGCAAACGGCGCAGAAAGCATGATCAGTACCTTCTCGCTTGGCTCCACCTTGGCATCAGGCGTGAGCTCCGCACAGGCATTACAAAGTCAGAAATCGGAGGCTTTCCAAAGCACTCTTGGTCGAGGTTTTTCTGATGGAGTAAGTCAGGATCAAGCCTATTCAAGACTCTCCAATGTCGGGCGCAACGTTTCGTCGCAAAACACAGCTCAAAGCCAATTGATCAACCAGCAAGCCAAGAACTTCATGGATAAGTTCCAGGTGGATGATAGCCACTCTGATGCTGTCAAAGGTGCTTTTGCCATGCAGGCTATGGGCACACTCGATGTTGACGAAGCTGCGTCCATGCTTATGCCTATGGTTGGCAAGGCCAGGGCAGCAATGAAGGCCGCTGCTGGTGTGAAATCAAACAGTACAGCCCTAGTTCCTGCTGGTGGTAATGGCGAATCAGGCGGCGGCAGTGATGTCCTGGACATCAAAGCGCAAGCGAAGGGAGCAACAGAGTCATCAACTCAAGACTCTTCAAGCTGGTCAGCGAGTGATGTGTCCCAGTTCATGAAGGGTGTGAGCTATTCGCAAACCGATAGCCAGGCGTTGACAAATCAATTAGCGCAGGGTTTCAGCCGTTCTGGAAGCGAGTCATTCAAGCAAACCTGGGGCGATAGCTTATCCCAGAACCTATCCAAGTCCGCTTCTGAACTGGTGTCTGCATCGGACACCTTCACAACAATGAGTCAGCTCCAAAACCAAATGGGCTCCATGACTAATACCGACTTTAAAACTCTCGGTGGTGCAGTAGCACAAACCCCTGCGGCCATGAACCAACTGAATGACTATTTCCGAAATGCCGCGCCGCAATCGGTTAAAGACGAGGCGGCTTCACTACAGCAAAGATACCAAGCCTACGGAATGTCTCCTCAAGTGGCCCAGGCAGCAGCGCGAATGACAGCAATGACCAACTCCAAAAATTACGAACAGGGTAAGGAGCTTGGCGGGTATCAAGCCGCACTACAGGCGATCAATACCGCGTCCGGTCGCAACGGAGCATTTAGTGGTGATGCTTACGGAAATAACGGCATTGAAGGCCCGAATGTTCAAGGCCTACCAGGTCAGGTTCAAGGGGCTGTAGGCAGTGGACCTAACATCCCAACCGGATTCCGGGAGAATGTGGCTGGGATGGCTGGAACTAATCCGGCATCAGAAGCTGGGCAGTTACCAACGAATAGCCCCCTTGTTCAAAATGAACATGCAGCCGGTACGTCAGCTCTTCATAACCAAGCACAGCAAACAGAGCGAAATGTATCTGCTCCTGAACTGAAAAAAGCCCAAGATAACCTTATGAACTCGCTTCCGGAAATGTCTTGGAGCGCTTCGGCGTGGGGAGCGTGGGACAACTCCAGTGATTGGATGGGCCGCAGAGCTGAACAAGCAGGTGGAGCTCTCATTGCTGGTGGTCAAGCTGGCGCTGATGCGTTCTCAAGAGCGATGGATCAAATGAGAACGATGACACCTGAACAACGCGACCAATTCATCGCGGCCACTCAACGCGGCGACCAGGCCGTGCAAGAGGAGTTTGGCTGGGCCGGTGATGCGATGGTCGGTATGGCTAAACTTGGCCGCAACGTCATGGGAGCTGCTGCAAGCGGCTATGATGCAGCGAAGGAGTGGTTAACTGGTAAATCTGATCTATCGGAAGCCGCTAAAGGGATGAGCATTGAGGAACGCGGCGCGTTCTATGCAGCAGCGCTATCCTCTGCCGCAGAAGCTGGTGGTGGAGCCGCGCAGCAGTTTATGAACCAGTACGGTGATGAGTTCAAAGAAACGATGCAGTCTATCGCTCAAAGCCGTTATGGGCTGACTGAATCCCAAGCCGCTGTTTATGCCGAATCGTTTGACACAAACGAAGGTCGCATGAACCAGGCTGTTCAGAATCTGAAAATGGAGTATGCAGAACGTAACCCGGATGGCTCACCGATGATGCAAGGAGGTCAGCCTGTTCTTTCTCAGCAAAACGAAGAGTTTACGGACAAGCTGGTAAACGTATTGCAGAACTCGACGGAAGCTGGAGACCGTTCAGGTAGCTATTTGACTGCCGTCAGGGGGTACAACATAGCAAATCAAAGGTTCTAAAAGACCAACCAAATAATAAGGGGGCCAGCAGGCCCCCTTATTCGTCTCCAGCTCCAATATGGAAGCGCTGGTCAAAATCATAGGAATCTTGAAACCCACCAGTTTGTTTTTTTCTGCGCCGGGTAGGTGGTGCCTCTTTATATGCTGACCGCGCAACGCGGATAAAGCACGTTAGTCCAAACAGAGCCCCGACAACCAAAGCAACTTGCCACTGGAAGTAAGCGATCCCTCCCCAAAAGATAACAGCAGCCCAAAGGCTTTTGTGAACCAGAAATAGGAAACGAGCACCCCAAACGCCGAAGGGAGCCAGCGCCACACCAAGTCCCCAAGGTGTGTCAGCCATCATGGCTATTCCCAGAAGCACCATTCCCAGCAGAAGAATATTGACCACATGTTTCATATCAACCCCCTTACTCTTTACCTCCAGTTTACCACGGCATCAAAAAATGCAACTGTGAAAGTTTGACTATTTTTTGCTAAACAACCATTCCATTGGCAACTTCTTCGATTAGAATTTGCCCTCAAACTTTCACATGTGAAAGTTTGCCCTTACGGAACAAGGCGTTTATTGACAAAGCATTACATAGTTGAACATGTCAAACAAATCGCATACACTATGGAATAGGCCATTGCTAACGCTTTGGTCCCCATCTGCAACACCGCAGAGTTCTCTTTCTCAAATATCTCTTTCTGTAAACACCATCATCCTTGTGTGGTCGGGATGCGCCTTTGCCTTCCCTGCCCTCCTCAGCTCCTGCTGTATTCGCAATTTCAGCCCTCGCTGTATCCCTAAAATCACTTATACCTAAACGCTATTTAATATCACAAAATACCGCACTCCCCGTGCGCTATTTCCGCCATTCTTTTGGCGCACTTTCCATTACTATCGCAAAAATATCCGTATCCCATTGATTACTAAAAGTATTGTAACTTTGTTCCGTCGGTACAAAGTTAAGTGTATGTTTTTAAAGGTTTTTTATTGTTGACAGCATCATTATTTGGGCTTGTAAAGGCGCAAAATGTGTCAGTTTGTGACAATAGAAGAACTCTAAAAGCGTTCATCGAATAACGCACTTTTTGTATGGCTAACAACGCAGTTTAAAGGGTGGCAAACAATGGATAAATGCCAATTGATAGACATCCCAAGCGACCCAGAGAAGAAACGTGAGTGGATCAAGTACAAACTCAAGATCCAGGGGCTTTCTCTGGCCGCATTGGGCAGAAAACACAAAACATCTCGGCAGGTGGTGTCTACGGCACTCTATAAGCCCAGTCCACGCTGGGAACATGAGATAGCTACAGCTTTGGGTGTGAAGCCGTCTGAGATTTGGCCGGAGCGGTACGACGAAGAACACGAAATACCCCTCAGACATAAGGAGGCAAGCTGATGAAGAACAAAGCCAAGGCGCTAGTTCTGTCTGCGGCTCTCCTTTCATCAACAGCGAATGCTATTGACCTGAGCGGAACCATCTTCGACAAAGCAGCGAAAGCATATAACCTCGACCCTCTTCTAGTGTATTCGGTCGCATTGGCCGAATCTGCATCAGGGAGAGGTAATGGCTCTATAAGTCCTTGGCCTTGGACGCTTCGCGTTCCTGGGCTTCCTTTCTATGCTAAGTCGGAAGATCAGGCAAAGGCTAAGCTCGCTGAGTTTCAGCAGCAGTACGGTCGTTCCATTGATGTCGGGTTTATGCAAGTGAGCATCCGGTGGAATGGTCATAGAGTTTCTTCTCCAGCAGATCTTCTCGACCCAGAGACCAACGTCATGGTTGGGGCAGAGGTGCTATCAGAAGCCATTCAGTCATCTCCAAATGACTTGGAGCTTGGCGTTGGCCGCTATCACGCCTGGGAAGACGAAATCCGAGCCAGAAACTATGGTAGCCGAGTCTTGGCTATCTATCGCAACCTTCGTGATTTGTGAGGGGGGCGGAATGTTGGAACTGGATATTATTGGTGCGTGGGATGCAAGAGCCGTCAACCTCGATCAAGAAGAAGCTGATAGAAACGTCTACGAGTTCGATCTGACATTGTGGAACCTGCTATCCACTCTGGCAAAAGAACGTCCAGATGATGCGGCCTCACAATTTTCTTTGGGCATGGACACCGTTCAAAAGCTGTCACTGGCAACACCTTCCCAATTGGAAGCTCTGGCCTCTGGCGTGTTGATCTCTTTCAAACTCGAAACAGCAGAGCAGAACATCATCACGCGACTCTCTGGCGACTACGACCCTGTAGTTTTTATCAACCATAGTGTTGATGAATTTGATGCTGCCTACTGGTTGCTATTTAACCGCGTCGCATCGAGAGACCCGGAGATGGCAAAGGAAGTTTTCGGGGTTTCGAGAGAGCTTGCGGAGCTGGTGGCTAAGGCAACAGACAGCCAGTTGCGCCACATGTCTGGAACAACGGTTACGCATTTTACGCTTCGTTTTGCTCCGAGCATCATTGAAGAAATTCTCGATGACAGCCGGGAAGAGTTAACACACCCGGTATTGAAAAAACTGCAACAGTCTCTACAGGGACGTGGGAGGTGGAGATGAACATTGGCAACTCTGGTACATTGGGTCGCTGGGTTACAGCTCGACACATGGCCCTTGCTGGGTACATCACAAAAATCATCATGATCGAGACTGGTCTGACCTACAAACAGGTCAGACGGCTTTACCAGGATCTGGAGAGGGACGGATATACTCTGGAACGAAAATCCAGAACTTTCCGGGGTGGTGCGACACTGATTCATAGTCACACATCCAAGATACAGGCCTCTCTTCTAATGCAGCTCTACTTCAACATTGGTGGAGAAGCCGTGTTGCGGTCTGTGAACATCAAAGCCTTGAACAAGGCATTTAGAATGTATCACGCAATCCGCAAAGAAGTGCCCGGAATGAAAGGTGCTCGGTGGGCTCCGTTTGATATTACTGATGCCTGGTGTCTTGCTTCGGAGCTGAGAAGTGGGGACGCAATGCTGGAGGTGTGCGACAACTGCAAGTGTACGTACTTCACCTCTGTTAATCAAAGAACCTGCGTTGAATGTCCGTTCTGCAAAGAACAAGGAAGGCATGGTGGTGGGGAGAAAGAGTGTGCTTGAGTAGACTATGACATTTCGGACCAGAAGATGAGCGCCCAAACTTTGCGGCGCTCATTTTTTTACTTCTTCTGTGGGATACGGTAGCGCTCCAGCTCGACAGCTCCCAACCCCTTGAAAGCATCCGGGCGACGTCCTTGCCCACTCCACGAAACTCCGTCTTTTGAATATTTAGCATTATCAGGTTCTGATCTGCTCGTGAACATTTCGTTGAGCAAGCCGATGTCCACACCGCAGGATTCCATGTCGCTCATTATTCGCTCAGCCTGAGCTCGCTTTTCTTTTTCTTCTTCTTCTCGCTTTTTGTACTCTTCCTCCAGTTCATTGAGAACGCCCTTCATTCTGTCAATGATCTCCCGAACTTCATCTAACGGGAGTCCTCGCAACAGGGTGCGAATGCGGCTTTTACGCTTTAACTCTGCGATTATTAACTCTCTACGTTCAGCCGCTGATAGCGTAGAGAACTCCTCGTGGTCTTTCATGTCATACGGAGCCCATCAGTTTTCCTTTAAGTGAATCACGTTGAGAGTTCAGTTTTGCGTCAGTCTGCACTGGCGAATTTTGATGCTGTGCAGGTTGACTCTCTGAACTCTGTTGCTCAAAAGACCCAATGTTGCCAGAAAATCGAAGAGAATAAAGACCCAATAGAGCAAGGGCGCGGAGCCGATCACTACGCGCCTTATGCTGCATCTGGGACAGTTCACGATAGAGCTCCGGAAAGGCTTGCTCCGATATGTTCAGATTAGATATTTTTCCATCCCATTTGCTACCAGCCACAACGACCTCCTATCTATCAGCCGCAGAACCAGAAGCCCCTGGCATTGGATGCCACGGATTCGTTGGGCAGTACGATCCTGCTCTTAGGGAAAAGCTCCTTGGCCGCATCTTGGTAAGCCTCGGCACCGCCGCCAGCCAGCAGAACTACGTCAGCATCCATCCCGTCCTCACGCATTGACTTCCGCATAGGGATCAAGGCGTTTTGAGCGACTTTGGTTGAGGCTTTCTTGAAGTAGTCTTTGATCGATACCTTTTCACCGTAGAGGAAGATTTCGGCCTTACCGGCACGAATAGCTTTCTCGATCTTTTCGATGCCAGGGGCACCGCCGTGGTCTTCCTGAATTAGCCGGTCCGTTTCCTGTAGCAACACCGACATCGCCTTGAGGCTGGTGCCAGATGAGTGATAGCGGACCTCTCCCTCTTCAAGAGCTACCCAGTCTACAGAAAAGAACCCAGGGTCAATTACAACGGTTTTTCCTCCCTGGATAATCTCCAGGAGGTCTTCATCTTTGGTTGAACTTACAACATCCATGTAAGCACCGGCAGGTTGAGGTACAACCACGACAGACTTAACCGCTACCGATCGTTTTGGCGTGATCTGGTGTTCACCCTCAAGCCGAGATTTCAACGCCTCTCTGCGCTCTACGTCCATGTACTGACTAACAGGCAGGCCAGTCACCAGCACATCGATCTCCTTCTGCTCGGACATCAGGAGTGCAGCGTAGAAAAGAGCCTTGTATGGATTGGTCGAAGGATAGTCGCCGTGAAGCTCACGCTCCCATCCTTGCAATCGGTCAGGCTCGACGCCTGCAACCCATTTCTCTCCATCAATCACAACCTGAATGCAGGTCCCTGCACCGCCAGTTAACTGTTGTGGCATCAGTTCCAATGGACCTGCCCCCACCGGCATGACGACTGTGCGAGCTTCCTCACCTTTATACCCCATTGCCATTTTCAGGTTGGAGTAACCAATATCCAAACCCAGAACAAATTGACTCATGAAATCCTCCAAAGATTGCTTTTAGATTGCTTTTCGATTGCTTGCCGCGTGTTGGATAGAGAATAAGGCTAAAAGCGGGGACAGATGGCCTGTGTAATTGCCCAAAAGGGGCATATAGGTTGCTTTTCGGTGGCTTTTTGATCGTTGAGTAAGGGAACCTATGGGAACGCTGCACGGATAGGCTCAGATAAACAGACCTTACCCTCGCATCGAGAACCGCTTGCCCTCCAGCATCGAGAGACGGTGGTAAAGAGGCATTTGGAATCTTTGATGCCATATCCAATATATCTGGAATCTTTAAATATAGATTCATATGTAAAGAGGCTGTGAAAGAATAAGAGCATCAAGATTCCAGATAGATAGAGGGAAATTTGACAAATTCCAAAGATGGGTTAGCCTAGTGACAGAACTAGATTCCAGTATTGGAATAATCAGCTTTAAATTCCAGATAGATAGTTATGTGGATAGGAATTGGATAGGAATTGGGAGGGTATTGAGGTGAGTCTACCAACAGAGCGATGGCTAGATCTGCTAGATCCGAAGCTCGAAGAAGAACGATCCGAGATAACAGAGGATCTGCTAGAGGCAGAGGGACGAGAGTTTGTTGCAGAGGTACGGAGCAAACTGGATCACGCCTTAGCGGTTCTTGCTGTCGAGGCGCAGCAGGAAGCGGACATGTACTGGAACGCGCACAAATCAGCGCGTGAAGAAGCGTCAGAGGACGAACAAGGGCGTGTCGGTACACGGGTTCGCATTCTAGGCGTATCACTCGTTGCAGAGTGGTATCGCAACAGATTTGTCGAACAAGTTCCCGGACAAAAGAAAAGGGTTCTATCGACACATATCAAGAAGGGTCGCGGTCATGCCTACAGCATGTCGCACTTCAAGAAAGAGCCTGTCTGGGCACAAGAGTTGATCCAGCAAGTTGAAACCAGGTATGCCGTGTTAAGACAACGCGCCACTGCCTTAGCAAAAATTCGCCGGGCGCTAAACGAGTACGAGCGCCAGCTAAACAAGACACATAGCGACGAGGTGTGACAACATGACAGCATCTGTAGCGGCCACTGAATTGGCGAAACTGGGGAAATGTGAAGCGATGATCAAGAAAGTCGCCAGCCATCCTCGCCCTGCCCTGTCAAAGCGCCCACAATCGCCACAGGGGACAGATAGCACCCTTCGGGGTGAGTTCGCTCATTTCCGATATGAAGCGGCAGCCCTGCGTTTTATGAGCGGCACTGCGGGGGCTAAGCGTCGCATCTACCAGCTAGTGTTTTCAGCGACGGTAGCAGCGGGAGCATTGACAATGCTGGCGGC